>CALKDE010000320.1 GCA_938082955.1 uncultured Pseudomonadales bacterium | reverse complement strand
AAAAGCCAATTCGCTCAATAAAACGCCCATCACGCGCATTGCGGCTGTCACTTACTGTGATGTGATAAAAAGGCCGTTTCTTAGCGCCACCACGTGACAATCGAATCGTGACCATAAGTATTTCCTGTCATTCCAATGTAATAAACTAGTGTTTATGAGTTACGCGAGCTGAGGCTGATTTGCCCCCTGCACAAAGTAAGAACAGACGTGCTCGGGTAAAAAGGCGGGTATTCTATGTTAATTGGGGTGTGATTGGAAGCCCACAGGCACAGTATTATCGCGGGTTACGCGGCTAAAACACACTAAATAGTCAGACGTTACTGTAAGGCCTAAAATGCTTCGCCCTTTTTTGAATTATTACCCCCATTAAGAGCGGGGAAATTGCCCTGGACCGCCGGGAAAACCGCCGCCGGCGCCGCCCTGCATACCGCCTAGGCCGCGCATCATATTAGCCATATTGCCGCCCTTCATTTTTTTCATTACCTTCTGCATCTGCTTATGCTGCTTCAACAGCCGGTTCAGGTCTTGAATTTGGGTTCCAGAGCCAACCGTAATTCGTCTTTTCCTCGATCCATTCAGGGCATCGGGATTGGTGCGTTCACGTGGTGTCATTGAATTGATGATCGCTTCCATCTGCCGAAATTTAGAATCATCCACCATTTTTGCGGCACCCGGTGGCAAGGCACCTAGACCTGGCATCTTATCCATGATGCTCGCTACACCGCCCATATTCTGCATCTGGCCGAGCTGCTCCTTGAAATCTTCTAGATCGAAGCCCTTGCCCTTCTTAATCTTACGGGCGAGCTTCTCCGCCTTAACCTTATCGACCTTTTTTTCGGCCTGCTCGATAAGCGAGAGCATGTCGCCCATGCCAAGAATTCTTGAGGCGATTCGATCAGGATAGAACGGCTCGAGCGCGTCCATCTTCTCGCCCATACCAATGAACTTGATGGGCTTGCCGGTAATGTGACGCACGGACAAGGCGGCTCCACCTCTGGCATCGCCATCTGCCTTGGTTAGCACAACACCGGTTAACGGCAGGGCGTCATTGAAGGCCTTGGCAGTATTGGCAGCATCCTGACCCGTCATTGCATCAACAACAAACAGTGTCTCAACCGGATTTAGCAGAGTGTGCAGCTGCTGAATTTCTCCCATCATTTCCTGATCGATGGCCAGACGTCCAGCTGTATCCACTATTAATACGTCTATAAATTTGCGCTTGGCCTCGGCTAAGGCCGCTGCGGCAATCGCGGCGGGTGCCTGGCTACTATCGCTGGCAAAGAATTCCACGCCCACCTCAGCCGCCAGTGTCTGCAGCTGCTGGATGGCTGCCGGGCGATAAACGTCGGCGCTCACCAACATCACCGATTTTTTTACATCACTCTTGAGCCAGCGCGCGAGCTTGGCCGCGGTAGTAGTCTTACCAGCACCCTGCAGGCCGGCCATCAGAACAATTGCCGGTGGTGCCGCCTTTAGATCCAACTCGGCGTTAGCCGTACCCATGATGGATTCAAGTTCGGCCTGGACGATCTTGATAAATGCCTGACCGGGGGTCAGGCTCGATGAGACTTCCTGTCCAACGGCACGCAGACTGACTCGTTCGACAAAATCTTTGACGACCGATAATGCAACGTCCGCCTCGAGTAGCGCACGACGCACTTCACCAAGGGCATCTTGAATATTGGCCTCAGTAAGTTTGGCCTTGCCCGTGAGCTTTCTAAACGTGCCTGAGAGTCTATCTGTAAGGTTGTCGAACACTGTGGGCTACCACCTGACTTCTTAACTGTGAATTGAGCGAGCTATTGACTACTAGTGTCATCGAGCCGCTTTCTGGGAAAAGGCTCGTAACATTGACCGGGCTGCATTATAGCGAATCCCGGGCAAATTAAAAAAGCGCTTCAACCGGTAGTATACATGTGCGACACTTTCGAATTGAACTTATTAACCCTCTTAATGTGTCTCTGGCCAAGCCCAGTCCCTAACTCATCATGCAAGTTACCGTAATTTCCGGATTATTCGCTGTCTTCTTCTACTTGATGGGCTCTGTCTTTCAAGGCATGAACTTCAAGTCGAATAAAGATACACGCAGCCAGGTTTTCATATTCGGCGGATTAGCCATCCTAGCCCATACGATCAGCGCCTACGGGATCATTCAAAACAGTGACGGCTTTCATTTCGGCCTGTTTGAAATCAGCACCCTAATTACCCTGTCAATTTCGTTATCCGTGCTCATTAGCAGCCTACGCAAACCGATGGAGATACTCTTTCTCGGCTTGTTTCCTTTGGCTGCTATCAGCATCGTCGCATCTTTGGTCATTCGCAGTGACTATCCGCCGACGAATATGAGCCTGAGTCTGGCCAGCCATGTGCTGATTTCGATTTTGGCCTACAGCTTCATCACCATAGCCGCATTGCAAGCTGGCTTTCTTGCCTACCAAGACCGTCAGCTCAAGCGCGGGAAAACTGGTGGTGTGATTCGCAAACTTCCCTCGCTTCAAGACATGGAAGCCTTTCTATTCGAGCTGGTTTGGGTTGGACAGTTGCTGTTGACCCTTACCATCGCCACAGCCTTGTTGTTCTTCGATGATATTTGGGGCGTTGACGGAATCATTCACAAGACAGTATTTTCAATCTTAGCTTGGGGCGTTTTCGCCGTGCTACTCTGGGGTCGCCATCAACTCGGCTGGCGTGGTCAAACTGCTATACGCGGAACTCTCAGTGGCTTCGCATTGCTTATCATCGGGTTCTATGGCGTGAAGATTGCTCTGGAATACTTAATAAGTTGATAACGCATACTTATTCGCCTATCGCCTCATCGCCTCATCGCCTTTACGAGATAGTCCTTAAATGAGCACTGAAGAACCCAGCTTAATTATGTTGCTCATTTCCTTCGGCTTGCTGATCTTGGCCTCAGCGTATTTCTCCAGCTCCGAAACCGCGATGATGAGCCTCAATCGCTACCGACTGAAACACCTGGCGAGAAATAAACATGCGGGGGCGAGTCGCGCAAACAAACTACTGGAGACTCCCGACAAGTTAATTGGCGTCATCCTAATCGGCAACAACTTCGTTAACTTTCTCGCTGCAGCAATCGCCACTACTATCGCGATTCAAATATTCGGCGAGCCGGCGCCGCTAATCACTGCGATCGTCCTAACACTTACTGTATTGATATTCGCCGAGGTGACACCGAAGACAATTGCCGCACTTTATCCTGAGAAAATTGCCTACCCTTCCAGTCTACTCTTGATTCTACTGCTGAAGGTTTTATATCCCGTAGTGTGGATGGTCAATGTGGTTTCAAATGCGTTAGTGAGGGTCTTAGGTTTTAATTCAGTATCTGATGACAGCCATCAACAACTCTCCGCGGAGGAACTGCGCACAGTCGTCTACGAATCCGGCGAGAGATTACCGCGACGCAGGCAAGGCATGCTGCTCAACATTCTCGACCTAGAACACGTTACTGTGAATGATATCCTCGTGCCGAGAAATGACATCGTAGGCATCGATATAGAAGATGACATCGACGAAATTCTGAGTCTAATCGGCAGCAGCCAGCACACGCGCTTGCCTGTCTATAAAAAAGACATCAATAATTTAGTTGGCATGCTGCACCTACGCAGTGTCGGCAAATTGATTCGAGTAGAGACGGTTAACAAGGCGGTAATACTTGGGGAAACCGTCGAGCCCTATTACATACCCGAAAGCACGCCCCTGCACATTCAACTGTCTAATTTTCAGAGAAAGAAATTGCGCATGGCGGTCGTCGTTGATGAGTACGGTGCGATCAAGGGTCTCGTAACTTTAGAGGACATACTCGAGGAAATCGTTGGTGAATTTACCACCGACCTTGCCGATAGCAGCAAGGATTTTCATGCTCAAGAAGATGGCAGCTACCTTATCGATGGCTCCACCAGTATTCGTGACATTAATCGCATCCTCTCGTGGAACCTAGACAACACTGGGGCAAAAACCCTGAACGGTTTACTCACAGAGATGTTGCAGTCGATCCCTGATTCATCAGTAGGTATCAAGCTCGATGGCTACTATGCAGAGACGCTACAAATACAGGGCAATGTGATTCGCACCGTAAAAATGTGGCAGGCTAAAAAAGCGCAAGATGAGGAGTAGCTAAATTCTTTACTGTGCAGCCTACTTACTGCGAATCACATGAACCTGTTGTTCGAGAAACTTATCTAAGTCGACCAGCCTCCATCCAGATAGCGACTGTACCAGCCCCTCTTCGCCCGTCTTCGCAGCAACCGCCAATGTAAAGTCAGGCCCTGCAGAAAGCTGCCAAAATTGCCACGCACTTTCCACGTCATTGCGCCGCGCATCAAACTTGACAGTGAGCCTATCGTCGCCCGCAAAACCATAAGAAAAGTGTTGTAGCGGTATCGCCAACCCCATGCCGCAAGCCTTGATATACGCTTCCTTCAATGTCCACAAATCATAAAACCGCGACTGCTGCTGATCCTCTGGCAGAGAGAGTAATTGGGTAGCTTCTAGATCTGAGAAAAAGCGCTGTGCGATCGCCTCCACTCGGCGCGGCTTTCTGACGCATTCAACGTCGACGCCGATATCTTTGAATCGCGACACCGCCAGGACCACTTTTTCGGCCGAGTGAGATAAATTAAAATACAGCGAGGCAAAGTTCTGCTCCTCGCTGATGCTAGGTTTGCCATAGTCGTTGTGCGTGAAATCCCAGGACGCTGGCGCTACCGATCTATCGTAACTCGATAGCGCAACCCGCATCAGAACGCGACCGAGCAGCAATTGCTTGCGGTCTCGATCGAACTGAAAGCGCTGAAATCTCTTGAGCTCGGATTCCGTTAGCCATGCAAGACACTCGCTCTGCAACGAAGACAGCTCGAAATCGGCCTGCTCTAACTGCCACAGGTGAATCTCCGAGTCTTCAATCCGCATTTCTGTCACAGCATCATTCTCTCTAGTGAATTTCAGACTATTTTATTCAGCACTCATCTTTTTAACACTCAAAGATGCACTTCAGTTGCTTACGGGCTATATATGTTTCTCTGGGATACGCAAACGCGTTGTTAACATACTGTATGCCATCTAGCTCGATGGATTGATTCACGTGGCTATGTCCATACACATGGATCGTTG
>CALKDE010000319.1 GCA_938082955.1 uncultured Pseudomonadales bacterium | reverse complement strand
CAGCACATACTGCGCATCTTCCACTCGATTGGTGCCGGCATCGCTATTAATAAAGGCTGAACTGCCCCGCAGCATGACGCCCGGTTCGCGGAAAATAACGTCGCCTTGCATTATTACAGTGTTCTCTTCGCGATCGATAGTGGTGAGTTCGTTGTTCTCGATAGTGCGATAGCCTTGCTGCACGATGACATCGCCATCAATACTGACAAGATTCTGCGAGGTGCCCCTTATGCCCTGCTCGGCATCGAAACGGGTTTCTGCATCGGCGGGTCGGTTCTGGCTATCCTTCTCGCGTCCGGTAGGGTCTACAAACGCGCCGCAGCAGTTTCCATCCAACTGGGTGAGTTGTTCGGCGCTTAAAGATTCCAGTGGAACCCAATCTAGGCCATAGCGCTGGTTGGTGTTGATGGCTGTGAGCGCAGCTGGTCCGCTAGCGTTTGGGGAGCCTGTACCGGCAGTGGCATCAATCCCACCAATTCTAGCTGCAGCTTCAGTATTATTTGGGGGCCGGGTAGTTGTGGGTACTGTGTTAGTGCTGCCAGGAGTCGGGTTCTCCTCACAGATCCAGCCATCGCTCGCATCATTAGCCTGGCAGCTGAATTGCGGAAGCTGTGCCTGTGCGGTACTGGTTATTGCCGTGAGTAGTAATCCCGAAGACAAGATTAGGCCGATTTCAGCAGAAAGATGGCGCTTTTTGAAAGGCATACTTGATTCGAGAGTTCCTGATGTTATTCAGTAAATCACTGTGGCAGGCGGCAGGCCTTAAACAAATTTGGATTGAAACCGACTAACTAGGTGATAAGAGATGCTTTGACCAAGCATTAAGCAGGGCATAATAATTCATCGCGGATTGAATGCAAAGCGGGGCCTTAGATTTCCGGCGCCTAAGCCTGCCCGATCACGCGAAAAAGCAAGAGAAAACGAATCAGAATGAGTGATAGTCGCAAAGCGCAGTTAAATGATTGGGTAAATGGACAATTGAGTCAGCTCTTGGAAATGGGCTCGGTCGATATTGAACTGACCACGGTGAGTGGAGACGCGAGCTTTCGCCGTTACTTCCGCGCTCAGCTTCCCCAGCAAAGTTTCATCGCGGTAGACGCCCCGCCAGATAATGAAAACAGTGAATTGTTTGTAGAGATTGCAGATTACTTACGAGAAGCGGGGGTTAAATCGCCTAAGGTATTCGCGAAGAATTACCCCAAAGGATTTCTACTGATTGAGGATTTCGGCGACCGCCTATACTTGCCGCGTTTGTTAACGCTGCAAGACGGTGGCTTGGATGCTATTTCCGAGTATCAGGTCGAGAGTCTGTACAAGGATGCGATCCGCGCACTAGTCAAGATACAGTCAAATGTAGATAAAAAAAGGCTTGCCCCCTATAACCGCGAAAAGCTGCGCACAGAGATGCAGCTCTTCGAAGACTGGTTTTGTGGGCACTATCTTGGGCTTGATCTGAGTGCTGCTGAGCACGATTTAATCGCCAACACTTTTGCTTTCCTGGAAGAGGCTGCTCTAGGACAAATTCAGCTCGCGGTACATCGGGACTACCATTCGCGAAATCTGCTGATTCTCGATGATGTGCTATTTCCAGAAGGTTCAGGGCCGGGCATCATAGACTTTCAGGATGCAATGGCAGGCGCGTATAGCTACGATCTGGTTTCCCTACTACGGGATTGTTATATCCGCTGGGACCGAGATCTGGTTGAATCACTGGCGCATCATTACTTCGAATTAGCGAGTGCAGCTGGAGTAATAGAAGGCGTTTCAGTCGCGCAATTCCGCCGCGACTTTGATCTCATGGGCCTGCAGCGCAATTTCAAGGTCATGGGAATATTTTCTCGCCTGTGCATAAGAGATAACAAACCGCAATATTTGGCCGATATCCCTCTGGTTATCCAGTATTTTTTGGAAGTAGCCCGTAAATATGAGGAAATGGCTCCCTTCCTAGACTGGTTTGAGAAAAATGTGCTTATCAACGCGAAAGCGAAACTCAATCTGGAACTCTAATGCGCGCAATGATTTTGGCGGCAGGGCTTGGCAAGCGAATGCAGCCTCTCACCGCCGACCTACCCAAGCCTCTCCTTAAAGTGGGGAGTAAGACTCTTATCGAACATCAGATTGAGAGGCTTGTTGCTGGAGGTATAACAGGCATCGTGATCAATCATTTTTATTTGGGGCGCCTGATTGAGGAACTGCTCGGGAATGGATCGAAGTACGGCACTTCGATCAGCTACTCGAAAGAACCGATTAGATTAGAGACGGCGGGCGGTATCATCAAGGCACTACCTATGCTGAAAGACGATTGCTTTGTGGTAGTGAATGCGGACATCTGGACAGACTTCAATTTCGCCAGCTTAGAGCCAGTCGATGGGATCGATTGCCTAGCTCACCTCGTGTTGGTCGAGAATGTGGATCACAATCCTCACGGAGATTTCTATATTGATGATAAAGGGCGAGTTCACGAAGATTATTCCGCTCGTGATCAGCGCCTTACTTTTAGTGGCATCAGTGTTATGCACAAGAATCTGTTCCGTAACTATCCTATTCAGCCCAGATCAATGGTGCCTCTGCTGCAGGAAGCTATGCGCGAAGATCAGGTAGGTGGCGCGATGTATGAAGGCATGTGGATGGACATTGGTACACCCCAACGACTGAAAGAAATTAATGCCATTTTTGATGCTCAAATGAAAGCCAATTCTGAGGCAGGTGAGTAGAGCATGTTGATGGCGCTTACAAGCAAAGCCTACAGGAAAGCCCTGTTCAAACGGCTTAGTGGTTTTAGTGTCGCTGCCGAACTGCCCGCAGGAGGCCGTGCCGAACAGCGGTTATTGCATGCCATGTTTCTGGTGCTGGGTCGACTAGCGAAGATGGATGGCAGGGTGACTCAGGAAGAGATTGATTACGCAAACCAGATCATGCAGCGCATGGCTTTGGTTGGTGAGAAACGACGTCAGGCAATTAGTGCCTATGATCAGGGCAAGTATCCAGATGCGGGCTTATCGGAGTCGGTAGCACTGGCTGCGAAAGTTATAGGACGGCGCAGTGCTTTGGCAAAATTATTTTTGCAGATTCAATGCGAGGCTGCCCACCTGAAGGGAAACCTTCGCCTGAAAGATAAAATGCTGTTAAGGGATGTGGCTGAGCAATTAGGTTATTCCAAGTCAGAATTTTTAGCCATCGCCTCGGCTACCCAATCCGCCCACTATCAGCGCTTCGATGCAAATCCTCGGGCCGAATTCTTGAAGTCCGAAGGAAGGTCGTTTCTGCACAACGCCTACTGTGTACTGCAGTTGGAGCCGGGAGTTGAAGACGGCGAGATACGCCGCGCTTACTTGCGTATGATGTCGCGCTACCACCCTGATAAGCTTGCTAGTACGGATGCCTCAGAGGACGCCCTAAAGCAGGCGCAGGAGAATGCGATGGCGATTCGTAGCGCCTACGAAGCACTTTGTGGAATTCGTAAGCTCCGCGCCTAGCGTTATAGCGCGCTCTCAATCATATCGGCATCCCATCAGGACAAGCCCTGACATTGTCTGTAAAATACTGCTTTTAACACTTCGTAATACAGGCCCAGGCAATGAAAGACTATTTGATCGCTCCCTCCATCTTGTCCGCCGACTTCGCTAGACTCGGTGAAGAAGTCAACGCAGTTTTGGATGCGGGCGCGGATGTCGTTCATTTCGATGTCATGGACAATCACTACGTGCCTAACCTTACGATCGGACCAATGATCTGCGAGGCGCTGCGAAATCACAAAATCACTGCGCCGATCGACGTGCATCTGATGGTGAGCCCTGTTGACCAGCTCATCAAAGACTTCGCTAAGGCAGGAGCCTCCTATATCAGCTTTCATCCGGAGGCCACCGGGCATGTAGACCGCTCTTTGCAACTGATCCGAGAACAGGGCTGCAAGTCTGGGCTGGCCTTCAACCCTGGTACACCAATTGATTGTCTGGAATATTTGATGGACAAGGTCGATGTCATCCTTCTTATGTCTGTAAACCCAGGGTTTGGCGGACAGAAATTCATCCCATCGACGCTCAAAAAATTGCAGCAAGTGCGCAAGCTTATCAACGACAGCGACTACTCGATTCGCGTAGAAGTGGACGGCGGTGTTGGCGTTTCCAATATTCGCGAGATCGCAGACGCGGGTGCGGACATGTTCGTGGCCGGTTCAGCCATCTTTAATAGCGATGACTATGCCAAGACTATCGCCGAAATGAGATCGCAGTTGGGGCACAGTCCCGACAAGCATCACTGAAACTAGACCCTATTTCGTTTTTCCGCTGTTAAAAATAGAGAGCCCTGAGTTATCTAATGACTGAAGAAAAATTTCAGAAACTTGCTGGATCTGGCTATAACCGCATTCCCATAGTGCGTGAAATTCTAGCCGACACCGAAACGCCGCTTAGTATCTATCTAAAACTAGGCAAGGGGGGAGGTAATGCCGACGGGAATGGAATGGGTACTGGTGAGCATAGCTATTTTTTCGAGTCAGTTCAGGGTGGGGAGAAATGGGGTCGCTATTCCATTATCGGCTTGCCTTGCTCCACGGTGTTGCGTGTTGTGGGCGAAACTGTAACCGTCGAAGTCAGTGGTAAGGTTGTTGAAGAAGTCGTTACAAAAGATCCCTTTGAATTCATTGCTGATTTTAAGAATCGCTTTAAGGTCGCCGAGCTTGCTGATGCTCAGCGTTTCAACGGTGGTCTTGTCGGCTATTTTTCATACGATACGGTGAGGTTTGTTGAGACGAGTATTGGTCCTTCCCAGGCTATTGATGAGATCGGCACGCCCGATATCTTGTTAATGTTATCCGAGGAAGTTGTGGTCTTCGATAACCTCAGCGGAACAATCTGTTTCGTGATAAATGTCGATCCCGATCAGGAAGGCGCCTTTGCTGCAGCCCAGCAGCGCTTGAATTTCTTGCAGGAGCAGTTGAATAAGCCGGTTCCTCTGCCAAGCCTTCAGGCACGACAGCCAGTTCGAGACACAGACTTCACTCATCATTTTTCGCAAGCGGATTATCAGCAGGCAGTTGAGGAGATAAAAGACTATATAGTTGCAGGCGATGTCATGCAGGTCGTGCTCTCACAGCGGATGTCTGTGCCTTTTTCCGGAGAGCCGTTAAATCTTTATCGCGCATTACGATTCCTGAATCCTTCGCCCTATATGGTCTATTTTGACCTCGGTGATCATCACGTAGTGAGTGCATCGCCGGAAATTTTGGCGCGAGTAGAAGATAGTAAGATCACCGTGCGGCCATTAGCTGGAACGCGTAAGCGTGGCAATAACGAAGCGGAAGACTTGGCACTTGAAGAGGATCTGCTGGCAGATCAAAAGGAAATCGCTGAGCATCTAATGCTGATAGACCTCAGTCGCAACGATTCAGGCAAAGTCTCGAAGACGGGATCTGTTGCGGTGCTAAAGCAGATGTTTGTAGAGCGCTATTCGCACGTCATGCATATTGCATCGATAGTAGAGAGCGAGATACGTGACGACAAGTCCGCGCTAGATGTGTTGCAGGCGACGTTGCCGGTCGGAACCCTAAGCGGCGCACCTAAGGTGCGGGCCATGGAAATCATTGATGAGTTGGAGCCTGAGAAACGGGGTATTTATGGTGGCGCGATGGGTTATTTGGGCTGGAACGACAATATGGACATGGCGATCGCCATTCGTACCGCTGTAATCAAGAACGAGAAGCTGTATGTGCAGGCTGGAGCTGGAATCGTAGCCGATTCACAGGCTGAGATGGAATGGGAGGAAACCCAGAACAAGGCCAGAGCCATCGTGCGCGCCGTGCAGATGGCGAACAATGAACTATCAGTCGAATAGTGAGCCTATGTCTCGTCTCTTAGAGCCTTGTAGGCATCCAGGGCTCTAACTCTGCTGTGTTTCAAGTCGACGATCGCCCGCGGGTAATGCTCTCCTATAACCACACCGGCTCTTTCTAATTCCGAAGCCGCAGCGGAGCTGGGATCATGAATAGCCTTGTCGCTCAGTCCATTTAATTCAGGCACATACTTTCGAATATAATTTCCCTGGGGATCGAACTTTGTCGACTGTGTCACCGGGTTAAATATGCGGAAGTAGGGGGCAGCATCGGCACCGCTTCCTGCAACCCACTGCCAACTGCAGCTATTATTAGCAAGATCGGCATCCAGCAGACAATCCCAAAACCAGCGCGCACCTTCTAGCCAATGAATCATCAGATTCTTTACTAGGAATGAGCCCACGATCATGCGCACTCGATTATGCATGTAACCGGTTTGCCACAGTTCTCTCATGCCCGCGTCAACTAATGGGTATCCCGTTTGGCCTTGCTGCCACAGGCGCAGGTTCTTCTGATCCTTGACCCAAGGGAAACGGTCGAATTGTGGTTTCATATTTTGCTGACAAATATGCGGGAAGTGATAGAGCGAGTAATAGGAAAACTCCCTCCACGCAAGTTCGCGAACAAAATGTGCGGCCTGCTCTTCGTTTGAGTCTATGTCTCCGGCTTGTTGGACCACATGCGCGGCCTCTTTGGGAGAAATTTCCCCGAAGTGCAGATGTGGTGAAAGCATTGAGACGCTGCGCTTGTCCGGATAGTCCCGGCCATCGCGGTAGTCACCTAAACCGTTGTGTATGAAATTCTGTAACCGCTGCCTTGCGCCCTTTTCGCCAGGCTGCCAGGTCGCTGAAATCTGCTTATGCCAATTTATAGCGGGAAGCAGGTTCAGCTTATCGAGTCGATTTTT
>CALKDE010000318.1 GCA_938082955.1 uncultured Pseudomonadales bacterium | reverse complement strand
GATCTGCTTATAATTAGCACCATCGTTTATCAAACGCGAGAAAGCACCGAAGTAAGGGAATAGAATGCGATTAACTAAAAAGCCTGGGCAGTTATTGACCACGATGGGTATTTTTCCCATCTTCTTCGCATAGGCGACTGTGGTCGCTATCGTTTCATCACTGCTCTTCTGTCCGCGAATTACTTCCACCAAAGGCATTACCGGTACTGGGTTAAAGAAATGCATGCCACAGAAGTTTTCCGGACGCTTTAATACACTCGCCAAGTCATCCACCGAAATGGTCGAGGTGTTAGTTGCGATAATCGTGTCCTTTGGAACTAATGATTCGAGTTCCGCGAGTACCAACTGTTTGATCTTGGGGTTTTCGATTACTGCCTCAACCACGATATCAGCCTTGCCGATGCTGTCATAGCTCAAGGTTGGCTCAATGCTTGAGAGAATGTTAAACATTTTGTTGCCGTCTATCCGCCCCTTCGCTACCTGCTTATTTAGCTGCTTGCGCGCTTCCCCCATGCCCAGATCCACACCCTCTTGGGCTATGTCCTTCATGATGATAGGCGTGCCCTTCAAAGCAGACTGATAGGCGATTCCACCTCCCATTATCCCAGCCCCGAGCACGGCGGCCATCGAGACTGGCCTTGCCGCGGCTTGCTGTTTTTTGGCTAAGCCACCTAGGAACTGATCATTAAGGAACATCTGTACAAGATTCGCAGCAACCTCGGTTGCCGCCAACTTAATAAATCCCTGGTGCTCAACCTCCAGCGCTCCAGCACGGTCCATGACGGCGGCTTTCTGCATCGCCATTACCGCAGTAAGGGGAGCCGGGTAATTCGGTCCAGCCGCAGCGGCAACTAATCCCTTGGCCGTTTCAAATGCGACATTCATTTCAATAGGTGTGAGTGTCAGCGGAGAAGTTTTTTGTACACGGATTTTTTTGTAGTCTAGTTTTCCCTCAATGCATTGCTGGATGATGTTTTCGGCCGCCTCAATGAGGATGCCCTCATCGACAATTGCATCAAGCGCGCCTTCGGCTAAGGCCTGTTTCGCCTTTATGTGCGTGCCACTACTAATCCATTGATTGGCATTATCTGCTCCAATCAGTCGCGGCAATCTTACGGTTCCACCAAAGCCTGGCAATATGCCTAGCTTAACTTCAGGAAAACCAACTAGCGCAGACTCTGTTGCGACACGGTAATCCGCCGCTAGCGCCAATTCGAAACCTCCACCTAGTGCGATACCATTGATGGCCGCAACAGTGGGAAACAGTAGATCTTCAAGATCAGAGAATATTTTATTCACCTCAACCAACCACGCATGCACCTGCTGCTCGCCTTCTGCAAACTTCGAGGTGAATTCAGTAATGTCGGCACCAACTATGAAAGTCTTCTTAGCGCTTGATAGCACGAGACCCGGCACATCGGCTTTTTGCAAAGCGGCAATCGCCTGCTGCAACTCAGCTAAAGTCTCTTGATCGAATTTGTTTACAGATGAGCCTTCCAGGTCGAACACCAGGTTGGCAATGCCGGAAGGCAAAACATCGACGCTTAGCGCCTTGCCTGAGTAGATCATAGTTAGCTCCAAGTTAACTCCAAGTTAGGGTGAGCCGCGCGGTGGCTCAGAACCGCGCATTATAGCCCCGCTGGCCCTATATAAGAAGTCATCGACTTTACCCAAGTCGACGGGAATTAAGTTATTATCAACCTATGATCAGACACCTAGCGCCATTGCTAAAAGCAAAGAAAATTCTCAACGTCACCGCTTCCTGGCTGATTGCCAGTACCGTGCTCGCAGTCAGCAGCCCCGTCGTGGCAGCGCAAAGCGCCGTCATCTTGCTCTACCATCACGTCGCCGAGGACACGCCTGCTTCAACGTCCATTTCTCCTGCTAACTTCGAAGCGCACCTGCGTTATTTGCGCGACAACAATTTCAAGGTCATTCCACTTGATCAAATGATAGACAGCCTGCGCTTGGGGCAATCGCTACCTGATAAATCGGTAGTGATAACCTTCGACGATGGCTATAGCTCCATCTTTGATGAAGCCTTTCCCCTGCTTCAGTCCTACGGCTATCCTTTTACACTCTTCCTCAGCACCGAACCTATCGATGCTGGCCTCAGCAACTACATAACTTGGGATCAGGTCAGGCAGATGAGTACAGCCGGTGTGATCATCGCCAACCACATGGTCGATCATCCGTATATGTTGGAGGCCAGAGACAATGAATCAGCCCGTCAGAGGCTCGCGAGACTTGAAGAGGATTTATTAAAAGCCGAACAAAGAATAGAAGCGCAGACCGGGCAATCTCATCGCTACCTGGCCTACCCTTATGGCGAGTACGAGCCTGCTATCAAGTCACTTCTTGAGGAACTAAATTTTGTAGGCTTAGCGCAAAACTCTGGCGCTGTGGGCCCTAAATCGGATTTCCTAGCGTTGCCGCGATTCCCGCTTGCTAGCATCTACGCGAATTTGGAGACGGCGAGCACGAAGTTCTCTACCCTGCCGTTTTCAGTAACTCAATTGCAACCCGATTCGCCTGTAACGTCTAACAGGAATCCGTCGGTCGTGCTTAAATTCGAGATTGGGGACTACGATTTCGACCAGATTGGCTGTTTCGCGAATAGCAAACCAATACCGATGACTTGGATAGACAGGGAGCAAGGCGTGCTGGAATTGAAGCCTGAGGAACGCTACTTAGGAAGGCGCTGGCGATATATCTGCACCGCACCCGATCCCAACTCAAATCGCTACTACTGGTATTCTATGCAGTGGATAAATTTAAACTGAAGCAACATGCTTGCGCGGGTTAGTTTTCCATCCAGCGACGATCTCTTTGAGCGAGGTTATTTTGCTGAATTAGGGTCTGGACCTCGTCAACATAGCTTTTTCCACGCTCTGAGTATCTGTCGAGCCCCTGAGCAAGCACTATCGAATCTAGGCGCCGACCCAGCCGCCTGAGTCGCGCTCGCTCCTGCCGAAAACCTGCATACAGATGGTGCGAATTGATATTCAGGAAATAGCCTTCGATTGAAGCCTCGATAGTATCGAAACTCTTCACCTCGTGAGTAGCACCCGCTGCGCGTCTATTCGGGATGATGCCGCAGCCTTCCTCGAAGCACCATTGACCGAAAATATTATTGGCCTCCAGAGCGAACCTAGACGTGCCCCATGCCGATTCATTTGCAGCCTGCGCTAAAACCAAGGATGTGGGAATAACATCTATCCTCAACAGCAGTTCGTTCACAAGAGCCTGATCGTTTGCCACCTTAGTATCCACGCTGTAGGTAATCGCCAAATCCATCATCCAGCTTCTTTCGAGTCCAGATAAAGTGGTGCCCTCGCCGAGGATCTCCGCATAACTTAGCAGCTGCGGGCGAAGATCACGGATGAAGCCATTTTCGTAGTGGACATAATCTTGTAAAAAATCAAAGAACTGCTGTTTCTTTGTTTCGATATTTGAGATGGACGCGAAGTCGGGAAAGACGAAAATCGGCTCCGGTGTCAGTGCAACCCCCGCAGGCGATTCATGGTTTGGGGCGAGTTTCGTGACAGCAACCGTTAAGCTAATTAGAGCTACCAAGACTAGTCCTGCGAAGGCAAGTTCAACCTTGCGCTTCTGGCCTGAAATCTCACTGTCTAACTGCATCGAAATTCCCTGAATCTTACTGTTACGTGAGCATCTATTTGAAGCACTAATTATTGTCTTAGTAAAAAATAGTTGAAGTGACGCAAATCACAAATATTTTCACCGGGCTTGCCTTTCAGAACAAAAAATTCACACAATTGTTTTCATCCCATTCTCTGCCAAGCCTTAACTATCTAATGCAGGCCGCTGACATAGAGGCAGGTATTGACTATTCACAGTCAATACCTGTTACAGCACTGCGTAGACGATGACCCTTAACGTCAGGGCAAAAAAATTAGTTTCAACCTAGCTTGCCTTATTTACTGCCTCCCCTGCAGTCCGGAGACGTTGGCGAAGAACCCTGCCGTTGCTTCCATTCCTGCTCTGTATACAGATGCATTGCTAAAGCGTGCACGCCCCCAGCCAACTCGACCTGTAATAATTTGTAGACTGCCTGATGTCTGCGCACCAAATTTAAGTCTGTGAATGTGGCAGAAACAGCAGTGATGTTAAAGTGAGACTCAGTCGCTGCCCCCCCATGCATGTGACTCTCGTTCGCAACCTCTAACATCGACGGCTGTAACGCCTCCGACAACTTTGCTTCAATAGTATCCTGTACAGGCATTGCTAACATTAGCTCCCTAAATAGCCATTACGACCAATTCTAATTGCCTTTAGTATAACGTAATTACTGTCGATAAAATGGGGTGGTCTTGGCCTGCTAGCCTCGATACACTGTCGCCCTCACGGAGCCCCAAAAAATGGCCATTTCCTGGTACCCCGGACATATGCACAAAGCCAGCAAAGAGCTGGTCAAGATCATGCACCACACAGATGCCGTGATCGAAGTCCTAGATGCGCGCATACCCGAATCAAGCTGTAACCCCCTGCTTGCGAATATTCGCGAAGGGCGCCCTTGTATTCGCATCCTTAACAAATCGGATCTCGCCGATGATAAAGTCACTCAGGCCTGGGCCACACACTTCTCCAAGCTTGATAATAGCGCCTGCCTCATCAACGGCAAGGGCGCTCAGATCAATCGAGCAGACATCGTAAAAACCGCAAAAAGGCTCATCAAGCATACCGACGAGACTGCGCTAATTCAGGGGCAGATCGTTATCGACGGTATTCCCAATGTGGGTAAATCGAGCCTGCTAAATCAATTAGCTGAGCGCAAGGTGGCAAACACCGGCAATGAACCTGCTGTTACCAAGGGCCAGCAACGCGTCAAACTGCAACAAGGTTGGTACCTGATCGATACACCCGGCATGCTCTGGCCGAAACTGGAAGACCAAGAGAGTGCCTACAGATTGGCTATTACCGGTACGATTCGCAATACAGCGGTAGAGGTCGCTGACATTGCTTGGTTCCTTGCCGAGCTACTATTACAGCACTACCCAGAACGCCTAGCCACTAGATACGATTTACCAGGCTCCATCACTGAGGCCGAACCGTTCTTCGAGGCTCTCGCGAAGCAGCGAGGATCCATAGGCCGAGGCGGCAGAGCGGACCTGAACAAAACGGCAGAAATATTACTAAACGAATTTCGCTCAGGTAAACTAGGCACATTCAGCCTGGAGACACCCCCTCGTAACGTCGCAGGCGAGTGCATGTTCAGCCAAGAACCCATCAAGC
>CALKDE010000317.1 GCA_938082955.1 uncultured Pseudomonadales bacterium | reverse complement strand
TAAAAGCATCATTTCTGTGCCCGGTATAGATCCCAGAAAATGGGGTGACTGACGGGGTTCGAACCCGCGACCACCGGAGTCACAGTCCAGGGCTCTACCAGCTGAGCTACAGTCACCATTGATCGCTAAACTGCGGTGATTCAGCGAATCGCGTGAATCCGCACTATTGACCCACATTGAGTGAGCCAACGAAATTGGTCGGGGTAGAGAGATTTGAACTCCCGACATCTTGCTCCCAAAGCAAGCGCGCTACCAGACTGCGCTATACCCCGATAATGGGCCTTGAATCCTCGGAAACGCTTCGTTTTCGAGAGGACGGAATAATACTCACGTCGATGGTACCAGTCAATGCCTGATTCCATTGGTTTTGAGCTAAAGACGCTATGCTTCGGGCATCTTAGGCAAGGCAAAACAAGCTAACTAGCGTTCAATTCTCCATCCACTGCCATCGGCGCCGTCTTCCACGACAACTTTCATCGCCGTTAATTGGTCGCGTATTTCATCCGCTCGCGCCCAATTCTTCTCTGCACGTGCCTGTTTTCGTGCTGCAATCAGCTCATCTATCTCCTGCACATCCACCTCAATAGCGACATTACTGCGCAGGAATGCCTCTGGAGTGCTCTGCAGAATACCTAGTAAATTGGCGAGTCGCACAAGCAAGGCACCAAGTTGATTGGCAAGTCCAGGGTCAGCCTCCTTATTTTTATTAATCTCCTTCACCATCTCGAAAAGAACGCTGAAGGCTTCTGGCGTGTTGAAGTCATCGTCCATCGCTGCGAAGAATGCCTTCTCGAAGCGACTATTGGTAAGTGACTTTGCAGTCGCGGTATCCAAGCCCTTCAGGCAATTATAAAAGCGCTCCAATACACTGGTCGATTGCTGCAGGCTCTGCTCCGAATAATTAATCGGGCTACGGTAGTGACTTGCTATCAACAGATGACGAACAACTTCGGCATCATAGTCTTCGAGTATTTCCCTCACGGTGAAGAAATTATTCAGCGACTTTGACATTTTCTCGTTATCGACACGCAGTGGGCCATTGTGCATCCACACATTCGCGAACCGCGTCTGAGTTGCCGCCTCTGATTGCGCGACTTCGTTCTCATGGTGAGGAAACAGCAAATCCGATCCGCCGCCATGAATATCGAAATTGTCACCGAGGCAGCAAGTCGACATGGCCGAACATTCAATATGCCAGCCAGGCCTGCCATAGCCCCAGGGAGAGTCCCAGCCAACGCCGTCATCTGGAGATGCCTTCCATAACACAAAGTCTCTGGGATCTTTCTTTAGCTCGCCTACTTCTATGCGCGCACCATCCAATAATTCATCCATTTTCTTTTTGGATAGTTTTCCATAATCTGGAAAATTCATAACCGAGAAATAAACATCGCCGTTGTCGGCCCTATAAGCCACGTCTTTCTCAATCAGCAACTTAATCATATCAACGATTTCGTTAATATGACCTGTCGCGCGCGGCTCAACGTCCGGAGGAAGCACAGCTAGCGCCGCCTCATCTTCGTGCATGGCATCGATAAACCGATCGGTAAGATCTGAAAACAATTCACCGTTGTGTTTGGCACGGTTTAGAATCTTGTCGTCGATGTCCGTAATGTTTCGCACGTAGTTCACTTCATACCCCCGTGCACGCAGGTAGCGAGTCACGACATCAAATGCCACCATCATGCGCGCATGACCAAGATGCAGATAATCGTAGGTCGTTATTCCACAAACATAGATGCCAATCTTGCCTTCATTTATTGGCTTAAACTCTTCTTTCTTTTGCGTAAGGCTGTTGTAAATATTTAACACGGATTACTCTTTATTCATTTTCTATTGTTCATTCTTAAAAGGTTTATCACCTACCATGAATCGCGCAGAGTTATGGTTCGATTGAAAACAAGCTTATTCTCCGACGACTCCTTCTCGTCGAGACAATAATAGCCCTCTCTCTCGAATTGATAACTCGATGATGCGCCCTCTTCCATTATCGATGGCTCGGCTATACACGATGTTATCTCGATCAATGAATCCTCGTTCAGGCATTCACGAATGTCTTCGATGTCTTTGCTTTCCGGGTTTTCAACGGTGAACAGCCGATCGTATAACCGCACGTTCAATGGTATTCCCTTAGCCTCGGATACCCAGTGGATTACGCCTTTTACTTTGCGCCCTTCTGGCTTCTTGCCTAGCGTATCCAAATCGACACTGCAATGCAGCTCAACAAGCTCTCCAGCGTCATCCTTAATCACATCAATACATTTGATCACATAGGCACCGCGCAAGCGCACTTCGCCACCGGCAATCAGTCGCTTGAAACCCTGCACAGGCAGCTCTTCGAAATCAGACCTGTCTATCACGACCCGCTTGGTCAGAGGAACTGAGCGCCGCCCCATTTCATCAACCTTCGGGTGATTCGCCATGCTAAGGATCTGGAGGTGCTCATCCGGCAGGTTCGTCAGCACGACGGTGACTGGATTCAGTACGCACATCGCGCGCGGGCTATTCTTGTCCAGGTCATCTCGAATCGCGTGCTCCAACATACCAAGATCGACAATACTATCGCTACGCGCCACGCCGACGCTTTCACAAAAATTTCGCAGGGCGGCAGCCGTAAAGCCCCGCCTGCGCATTCCAGCTAAAGTTGGCATGCGCGGGTCATCCCAACCTGTCACGACATTCGTCTCTACCATCTCCTTAAGCTTACGCTTGCCCACGATGGTGTGATTTAGTTTCAGCTTCGCAAATTCGGTCTGTTCCGGCAGCACATATTCACTATCAGTGTCTGCCAGATCGCTAGCCCCAGCTATCGATGCAATCTCAAGAGTGTGTAATATCCAGTCATACAAAGGACGATGGTCCTCGAACTCGAGCGTACACAGCGAATGAGTAATGCCCTCGATCGCATCAGATAGACAGTGCGTATAATCGTAAGTCGGGTAGATACACCATTGAGTGCCGGTCTGATGGTGCTCTATATGCCTGATGCGGTACAAAACAGGATCGCGCATATTGATGTTCGGCGAGGCCATATCGATTTTTGCACGCAAGCTGCAGTGTCCATCGGCAAACTCGCCAGTTCGCATGCGCTCAAAAAGGTCCCTGTTTTCTTCTATCGACCGGTCCCGATGCGGGCTATTTCTACCCGGCTGTGTCAATGAACCGCGATACTCCCGAGCCTCATTTGCACTTAGGTCACAAACGTATGCCTTGCCCGATTCAATAAGCTGCACCGCGAATGCGTACAATTGCTCGAAATAATTCGAGGAGTAACGCACATCCCCATTCCACTGAAAGCCTAACCAAGAAATATTGTCCTTAATAGCATCGACATACTCCTGGCTCTCTTTCTCCGGATTTGTGTCATCGAAGCGGAGATTACACAGCCCCGAATTTTCTGCCGCTACACCAAAATTGAGGCAAATAGACTTCGCATGGCCGATATGCAGATAACCATTCGGCTCAGGCGGGAATCGAGTGTGCACGCGCCCGCCATGCTTATTCTGTTTGATATCATCAGCAATCTTGTTGCGGATGAAATTGGACGAAGTGCTACTATCGACAGCCCCATCAACAGTGGTGCTAGCGGATTTTTGATCTGTCATCGCGAGGGTTCTTCTATCTCTACTGGTATTGCCCTTCAATCTGAAACTGAGACTGTCGTGGCGCGCGTAAAACGCTTATTATAGCGGCTTCTGCATTGCCATAACAAAAAGTTTCATCGGCAAGCAGCAGACTAGGTTTATGCACCTAGTGTAAACACTTGGTTTAATCACCCGGTTTTCGGTATCTCCCTTACTCAATCTTGCCCATTTATGAGCAAAATTTACAGTAAGATTTACGCTTCACTCAACAGGTAGTAGACATGATCACAATAAAGACCAACTACGGCACAATTACCGTAGAACTCGATTTCGATAAGGCGCCAATTTCGGCCGCTAATTTCGTGCAGTATGCCAAGTCCGGATACTACGATGGCACCATCTTTCATCGAGTTATCAATGACTTCATGATCCAGGGCGGTGGTTTCGAGCCCGGTCTTACGCAGAAAGACAGCGGCATACCCATCGAAAACGAGGCAGACAACGGTGTAAAAAACCTAACCGGCACCTTGGCGATGGCAAGAACGGCAGTTCCTCACTCCGCCACATCACAGTTTTTCATCAACGTGGGCGACAATCACTTCCTGAATCACACTAGCAAGACCGACCAAGGTTGGGGCTATGCAGTTTTCGGCAAAGTGACTGACGGCATGGACGTGGTCAACAAGCTCAAAGAATGTGAGACGGCATCTCAGGACGGGCATCAAGATGTGCCGGTCAATGAGATAATCATCGAATCGGTCGAAGTCACTGACATCACCGAAATCACCGAAGAAGAGTAACTTTGTCTAGCAGAATCCTGCTCATCTCCGATCTGCATCTGCAACCGAGTAGAGCAGATATCACCGCAGCGCTGTTTGCGTTTCTTCAAAGAAACGCGGGGAACTGCGGCGCTTTGTATATCCTTGGTGACTTGTTCGAGGTCTGGATAGGCGATGACGATGCGACCGCCCTGAGCACGGCGGTAGCCACTGCACTGAGTCGCTTTCACGAGGCTGGAGCAAGCATCTTTATAGGGCACGGCAATCGTGATTTTTTGCTGGGAGCTAGCTATGCAGCGAACTGCGGCGCCGTGCTAATCGATGATTCAACTGTTATCGATACGCCCATTGGTACCGCCTTGGTTCTGCACGGGGATGACCTGTGCTTGGATGATGTTGAGTACATAAAATTCCGTAATACCGTGCGCCAAGAATCCTGGCAGCGGGACTTCCTCAGTAAGACGCTCACTGAACGCCGCGCATTCGCCGGTCAGGCTAGGCAGCAGAGCCAACAGGCAACCGCGACCAAACAGAACGCGATTATGGACGTGAATGCCGCCTCAGTTGAGCAGCGCCTGCACGAGACTGGGCAGAAATTAATGATACACGGCCATACACACCGACCACAGGTTCATGAACTGAAACTAGGCCAGAAGAAAGCACAAAGGGTTGTGCTAGGGGATTGGGACAGTCATGGCTGGTTTGTCGAGATAGACGAGCACGGCTTGCAACTAGAGAAGTTTCCTCTTTGACAACTGCTTTATGGGCGGCTTTTGTTACCGAATTTCGTTGGCGAAAAATAGCGCGCGTGATGCGCCTCACTAAGTAACAGCAGATCATTCTCTATGATCTCGCACAACGCCGGCAAGGGCATCCCTGCATAGTTGCCCAACGCATAGACGCCATATTCTTCCAAACTCTCCATACGGCCGTGCCCCTTCTTCAGTAGATTGTGCAGCCAACAATAGGGCGAAAGCAATTCGTCGTAGGGAATTTGAAAGCGATCCAGCCCTGCCTTGAGATTCGGCTCTGAAAATATTCGCAGCTTATTCTCTAGAATTTGCGTATTAAGCCTTTCTATCCTGCTCAAAACCGCTGACTTTGCCTCGACATCATAGCCATTCCAATCGATCACCTCGAAAGCGTAACGCTTACAGCCACGGCACACGACGTCCCCTACGGAAGTCGTAGAGCAAATGCCGAGACAAGGAGTTTTGATGGGGGCCATGGTGTTAACGCAATTAAGATAGAGTAGTCAGGGCTGAAGACAGCGACTTTACCAAGATTTGCTCAATTGTAAACTGTCTACAAGATTACTTCGCGCACAAACTGCACCCGCTTAAAAGAATTCATATTTAGTGAAAGGGCCTAAAAAAGTCAACGCTAGGACGAGTCGCCAACTGGATATTTAACTGATTTTACAGTACACTGCGCGCACATTTTAGGCTCCTGCCCTGCTCTGAATCGAGATGATTTACAACACTTACTGGCACCTGGATGCATGAATCTCAGGCTATAGGCAGACCGGTCCAATCCATTTACAAGATAACACCCCTGTTAAGAGATTCTTTATAATCACTTCGATCGTACTACAACCCCGATCGATTTATCTCACTGACAGTGCTGAACCGAAGAGGATAAAACTTTGTTAGAAGCTTACAGAAAACACGTTGCCGAGCGCGCCGAGCAAGGCATAGTCCCGAAGCCCTTATCTGCAGAACAAGTTGCAGACCTTGTAGAGTTATTGAAATCGCCACCCGCCGGCGAAGAAGAATTCATCCTCGATCTACTGTCCAACCGCGTGCCAGCGGGCGTCGATGAAGCTGCCTATGTTAAGGCGGGCTTCCTATCTGCGCTTGCGAAAGGCGAAACAAATTCACCGCTGATTGATCAACTGCTAGCAGTTAAATTACTTGGCACAATGCTCGGCGGCTACAACATCTCGACCCTTGTTGAGCTACTCAATTCAGACACATTGGCCGCCGCCGCAGGCGATGAACTATGTCACACCCTGCTAATGTTCGATGCCTTCCATGACGTGGCGGAGAAAGCGAAATCCGGTAATGTACAGGCGCAACGTGTACTGCAGTCTTGGGCCGATGCAGATTGGTTTACCAACAAGCCTGAGCTCTCAAACAGGATTACTGCAGCGGTATATAAAATTCCTGGGGAAACAAATACGGACGACCTTTCACCCGCTCAGGATGCTTGGTCCCGCCCAGACATCCCCCTGCATGCGCAGGCGATGTATAAAAACCCAAGAGATGGCGTGACCAATGCAGAGGAACAGATCAAGGAGCTAGAGCTGACTGGTCATCCAGTTGCACTGGTAGGCGATGTTATGGGTACTGGCTCATCACGTAAATCAGCCACGAACTCGGTGTTATGGCACATCGGTGACGACATGCCCTATATCCCCAACAAAAGAGATGGCGGGATCTGCATAGGCGGCAACATTGCTCCAATTTTCTACAATACAATGGAAGACGCCGGCGCCCTGCCAATTGAGACAGTAGTCGACAAGCTAAAGACTGGCGACATCATCGATATAGATGTCTACACCGGCCGTATTACTAATCATGAAAGCGGCGAGCTGATTTCAGAATTTGAACTAAAGACTGACGTTCTACTCGACGAAGTTCGAGCCGGTGGCCGTATTCCATTGATTATCGGACGCGGGCTGACGCAGCGCGCTCGCGAAGAGTTAAACCTGGAGCCTTCTAGTATTTTTCGCATTCCCGTTACCGCCGAGGCTTCTGACAAGGGCTTTACGCTCGCTCAAAAGATGGTGGGCAAGGCCTGTGGCGTCAAAGGCGTTCGACCAGGCAGCTACTGCGAACCAAAAATGACTACAGTAGGCAGTCAAGATACAACTGGCCCCATGACACGCGACGAATTAAAAGACCTCGCCTGCCTCGGCTTCTCAGCCGATCTTGTTATGCAGTCCTTCTGTCATACCGCGGCTTACCCCAAGCCGGTGGACATCGAAACACAGCACACACTTCCTGATTTCATCCAGACACGCGGCGGTGTCTCACTGCGCGCAGGCGATGGCATCATCCACTCTTGGCTAAACCGAATGTTACTGCCCGATACAGTAGGCACCGGAGGCGATTCGCATACACGCTTCCCTATCGGCATTTCATTTCCTGCCGGTTCTGGCCTTGTTGCCTTCGCAGCAGCGACAGGTGTTATGCCTCTGGATATGCCTGAATCAGTATTGGTACGTTTCAAGGGAGAAATGCAGCCTGGTATTACGCTGCGCGATCTCGTCAACTCAATTCCTTACGCGGCGCTACAAAGCGGCGATCTCACTCTAGAAAAGAAAGGCAAGAAAAACATCTTCTCCGGACGCATCCTCGAGATCGAAGGCCTACCTGATCTTAAAGTCGAGCAGGCTTTTGAAATTTCCGATGCCTCCGCAGAACGCTCGGCAGGTGGATGTAGCGTTCGCCTTGCCAAAGAACCAATCATCGAATACTTCCAATCAAACATCCCACTGCTGCGTTGGATGATCGACAATGGCTATCAGGA
>CALKDE010000316.1 GCA_938082955.1 uncultured Pseudomonadales bacterium | reverse complement strand
CCTTCCTGGTAGGCGACAGAGTCAGGGAGGCTTACATCCGATCACCATTACCATTGATCGAATCACCTCAATTTTCGAAACTAGCGGATACGATGTCGCTGAAGGTCCGGAAATAGAAGATGACTATCACAACTTCGAAGCGCTCAATATTCCTAGCCATCACCCGGCTCGAGCAATGCACGATACGTTTTATGTGAGTCCTGGCACTGTGCTTCGAACGCATACATCGCCTGTGCAGGTTAGGGTAATGGAGGGCGGTGAACCGCCCTTCAGAATGATCTGCCCAGGCCGTGTTTACCGCTGTGATTCAGACCTGACACACACACCGATGTTTCATCAGGTGGAAGGCTTGTTAATCGATGAGAACGTGAGCTTTGCGGACTTGAAAGGCACGGTGATAGACTTTTTGCATGCCTATTTCGAAGAAGACATGCCGGTGCGTTTTCGTCCTTCCTATTTCCCTTTCACTGAACCGTCTGCCGAAGTCGATATGGGTTGTGTTAGCTGCGCGGGAAAGGGTTGCAGAATCTGTGGCAATACCGGTTGGCTGGAAGTTATGGGTTGTGGAATGGTGCACCCAAGAGTACTTGAGATGTCGAACATCGACACAACAAAATACAACGGCTTCGCATTCGGCATGGGTGTCGAACGATTGGCGATGCTGCGCTATGGTGTAGGGGATCTTCGAACCTACTTCGAGAACGATCTTAGATTTTTACAACAATTCAATTAACAAGTAATTTCAAAGTGTCGACCTAAGCAATGATATTCAGCGAACAATGGCTTCGAGAATGGGTAAGCCCAGAGCTCGAAACGCAGCAACTAATCGACGAGCTCACTATGGCTGGCCTGGAGGTCGATGGCTCAATGCCTGTTGCGCGCCAGTGCAGTGGCATAGTTGTGGGTCTGGTTGAATCGGTTGAACCGCACCCGGATGCCGATAAGCTCAGTCTGTGTTCTGTGTCCGATGGAGAAGAGTCGTTTCAGGTTGTTTGTGGCGCTCCAAATGTTCGCGCAGGTATAAAAGTCCCATTTGCTAAACTTGGCGCTAAAATCATTGAGTCACCTGACGCGAAGCCATTCAAGATTAAGAAGGCAAAGATCCGCGGCATCGAATCAAACGGCATGCTGTGTTCCAGCGAAGAGCTGGGTTTGGAAGAAAGCTCCGAAGGATTGTTGGAGCTTCATAAGAATGCCAGTGTGGGCGAAAATATACGCAGCTCTCTAAAGCTCGATGACACGAGCATTGAATTAGATCTGACCCCCAACCGCGGTGACTGCTTGGGAATGATCGGTCTAGCTCGTGAAGTGGGGGTGATAGCGCGGAAAGATGTGGCGCCTTTAGACTTTCCAGCCCCTATCGAGTCAATCAGCGATAAATTCGACGTTAGGATCACTGCCAAAGATGCCTGCCCCCGTTATCTCGGGCGCGTTATTAAGAATATCAATCTCAATTCGGAATCCCCTTTGTGGATGAAGGAAAAGCTACGCCGCTGCGGGCTGCGCAGTATTGATCCTGTTGTTGATATAACGAACTACGTGTTAATAGAACTCGGTCAGCCGATGCACGCATTCGATCTTGCGAAGCTAGAAGGACATATCGATGTTCGTTTCGCCACGCAGAACGAGAAATTAGTGCTGCTAGACGGAAAAAAAGTAGAGCTGACCCCCGATACCTTACTTATCACTGATGCTAAAAAGGCTGTGGCTATGGCGGGCATCATGGGTGGCTTGGCAACTGCCGTGAGCGATCAGACGCAGCATGTATTCCTCGAGTGTGCGTTCTTTGCGCCGTTGGCTGTAGCCGGCAAGGCGAGAGCTTATGGTATGCATACAGATGCGTCACACCGCTATGAGCGGGGCGTCGACTATCAACTACAACGAATCGCAATGCACAGGGCTACTCAGTTGCTTCTCGATATCTGTGGTGGCGAAGCAGGGCCTATTATTGAAGCGATAGGCCACCTTCCTGAACCTAACGAGGTTAGCCTAAAGTACAGCTCAATTAGTAGCTTGTTAGGTATCCAGATGGAGCAAGAAGAGGTCAGAGACATCTTAGGTAGGCTGGGATTCGGTTTTGCTGATGACGACGGTGAGGTCTTGACCGTTTCTGTGCCTTCTTACCGTTTCGATGTCAGTATCGAGGCAGACTTGATTGAAGAGTTGGCTAGAATCTATGGCTACAATAATCTTCCGCAGACCGGAGGTCTGGGCAACCAAAGCTTGAGCTCAAAACCGGAGTCTCGCACCGAGTTAGGCCAAATCAGGCAACAGTTGGTGGCTTTAGGCTATCAGGAGGTCGTTACTTACAGCTTCATTGAGCCATCTCTGGCCGACACGCTATTTCCAGATCAGCCTGGAGTCTCGTTGCAGAATCCGATATCTGCTGATATGGCGGTGATGCGCACGAGTATCTTGCCAGGACTAATTACGACACTGAAATACAATGAAAGCCGCCAAATCGAGCGCATTCGAATATTTGAATCGGGGTTGGTGTTTCAGGGCAGCGGCGAAGAAATTACCCAAACGGCAATGCTAGCCGGCCTGATTTCTGGCAAAAAAATGCCAATAAATTGGAATAATAACAAAGATTTATCAGATTTTTATGACCTAAAAGGTGATATCGAACTGTTGCTAGCTCTGGGATTGGAGCCGGATAGATATACCTTCGTAGCAGCGGACTATGCCTGCTTCCACAGTGGACAATGTGCGCGCATAGAAAGTAATGGCGCGATAGTGGGG
>CALKDE010000315.1 GCA_938082955.1 uncultured Pseudomonadales bacterium | reverse complement strand
CTAGTAACCACATTGTCCATGAACTGCCTATCGTGACTTACGAGTAGCACCGTTCCGTCGAACTTCAATAGTATGTCTTCGAGCAGTTCCAGAGTTTCGATATCTAGATCGTTTGTTGGTTCGTCTAATACCAGAATATTTGCTGGCCTGCTAAACACCTTCGCAAGTATCGCCCGGTTCTGTTCACCACCGGAGAGCGCCTTGGCCGGTGTACGAATTCTATCTGGCGCAAAGAGAAAATCACCAAGATAGCTGATCACATGCTTATTGTGGCCATTGATCTCGATGTAGTCCGAACCGCCGCTCACGTTATCGATCAGATTCTTTTCCATGTCGAGGTGTTCGCGTAACTGATCGAAGTAGGCAACCTCTAATTTCGATCCGAGTTTTACCGTGCCTTGCTGCGCCATCAGTTTACCCAGCAGGATCTTCAGCAGCGTCGACTTGCCCGCGCCGTTCGCACCGACGATACCGATACGGTCGCCGCGCATGACTGTAGTGGAAAAATCCTTGATGATAGGTCGATCACCGAAGCTATGACTGATGTCTTCTAACTCCGCCACAATCTTTCCTGAGCTCTCAGTGCTGTTCAACTTGAACTTGGCACTTCCCTCAAGTTCTCTGCGTGCGCCTCTGGCCAGTCGCAATGCCTCTAACGCACGAACCCTGCCCTCGTTGCGTGTGCGTCTAGCCTTGATGCCTTGTCGGATCCAGACTTCTTCTTCAGCGAGTTTCTTATCAAATAACTTGTTCGCTCTCTCTTCGCTGGCTAGCTGCAGTTCGCGAAAATCTAAAAATTTTTGGAACGTTCCTTCGAACTCGTACAGGTGCCCTCTATCGATCTCTACAATCTTGTTAACTACGTTCTGCAGGAAGGTTCTGTCGTGGGTAACGAGCAAGACAGCGCCGCTGTAGTCTTGCAGTTGTTTCTCTAGCCACTCTATCGCTGGCACGTCGAGGTGATTGGTCGGCTCGTCGAGAAGGAGAAATTCTGGTTCTCGTACCAGAGCGCGCGCCAAGGCTACGCGCTTGCGCCAGCCACCAGATAACTCCGACATAAGTTTGTCTGCCGGCAATTGCAGTTGCGTAATAACCGTGTCAACTTTCTGCCCCAAGCTCCAACCCTGCTTCGCTTCCAGCTCGCCCTGCACGCGCTCAAGCTTGCCCATGTCGGCATTCTCGTAGTCGGCAATCATGTGATGGTACTGCTTTAGGAGCTCACCCACTTCCGCGAGACCACCGGCAACCATGTCATAGACAGATTGCTCGTCGGCAACCGGTAGCGACTGCTCTAGCCACGCAACCTCTACTCCGGGCCTTAGCCAGCGCTCACCGCTGTCGGGCTGCATCGAACCGGCGATGACTTTCATGAAGGTGGTTTTGCCAGCGCCATTACGGCCTAACAATCCAATCTTACTGCCTTTCTTCAGCGTGAAGTCGACTTCATCGAGAAGGATGTGAGTACCAAAATTGAGAGCAACTTTATCGAGGCGAACTAGAGGCATGGAATAATTACTTAGGTAAAACGCTGGTGGCCATTGGGCCGCCATTCTACCCTAACGTTCGCTGCAAAAGTGACCAATTACGGGCCCGTCTGCGACATTTACAAAGACATGAAATAGGGTAACTAATTGGCCAATTTCGCCATTTTACGAGCAGGTATTGCCCCGCATGAAAAATTATCTTGTTATTTTTCAATTACTTAAAAATTGGCACAAATTCTGCTTTGTAGTCAGGGCAGTAGATAAACAGTGCTTAAAGAAGTCTAGTTGCCGAGGTAGACGCTATGAACAAGAAGAATTCAGAAAACGGTTTGATGCCAATGTTGTTCAAGGGGGCCTGTTTGCTCCTCGTTGGCCTGCTTACACTTATCGGGCTCGTTGGCTTGATCCTGCCCATCATCCCAGGGGTTTTGTTTCTGTTTCTCGCGGCATTGCTGCTGGCAAAAGTATCTAGCCGCTTCGACGCGCTGCTGCATAAAAACGAGAATATGATGACCTGGCGCCGCCGCTGGGATACTAGCAACGCACTGCCTTTGCTGCAGCGCGTGAAATTATCTTTCTCGCTGGTGGCCCGGTCTGTAGTCACCGGCGTAGAAGCTACAGTGAACTCACTGAAGAAGGCGAACTCCAGTAGCTAGCGCAGATCCTGCCAAGTGTTGCCTTCGGCATTCGAGCTAACTGCTTTCTCGATGAACCGCATGCCGCGTAAGCCATTGGCTATACCAGGGACTAGCATTGCCTCGGGGTCACACTCTCGATTGCTCTTACGCGCGTTCAATTGCTCGGCGATATCTCGATAGAGTGTCGCGAAGGCCTCTAGAAAACCCTCTGGGTGTCCAGCAGGTAGGCGCGTCATAGTGCCGGTTGCTGCCGGCACGCTAGCGCTGGCTCTTGATAGTATTTCTTTGTTGCCACCTAGAGCCGTGAGGCTCAAGTAATTAGGATTCTCCTGCGACCAGTCGATGCCAGCCTTGTCACCATAGAGCCGAATGCGTAACGCGTTCTCGTTGCCCGTGGCTATCTGGCTGGACCAGAGGCTGCCTTTGGCGCCATTGTCGAAGCGCAGAAGAATGTTCGCGTTGTCATCCAATTTACGCTGGCCTACGAATGAGCTCAAATCTGCAAGCAGTTCAGTTGCCTTCAAGCCACTGATGAAT
>CALKDE010000314.1 GCA_938082955.1 uncultured Pseudomonadales bacterium | reverse complement strand
AGTTGGTCTCGGCTGGATCAGGCTATCAATGAGCTCGCGGATAAAATTGGAGAGGTCTACGTGATCAGTGGGCCAATCTATAGCAGGCACGGAAAAGAAATGAGTGAGGGCGCAGTAAAGCCCTCTGCCTATTTTAAGGTCATTAGCACTTCAGAATCGTTGAGCGCATTTATTTTTGACAGCAATGTTCGGCAGCATGTCAGTTTCTGCGATCAGGTGAGCACCCTGGAACTGATAGAAGCTGCAACGGGTCTCACTTTGTTTCCGCAGCGCGACAAGTCAATTGCTGTTACTTTGCATGCGCAATTGACTTGCGCGTTTTGAAATCGACAACCACGGAGAGCTCATCGCTATGAAATTTGTAGTTCAACAACACGAACCTACCACTGTGCCAGTGAGACTTGATGCGCAGGCTGAAGTAAGTGAAAAGACGCCGCGATTTCCTGTTCATCGCATCTATTGTGTAGGCAGAAACTATAGTGAGCATGTAAAGGAGATGGGTGGAGACCCGAAACAGGAGCCCCCCGTCTTTTTTAGCAAACCAGCAAACGCCTGTGTCACTTTTAACCAAGACGTAGCCTATCCCCAGGCGACGAATGATCTACATTATGAAGTTGAACTAGTCGTTGCCTTAAAATCAGGGGGCAAAGACATTGATCTGGGATCGGTGATGGACTGCGTTTATGGCTATGCAGTTGGCATAGACTTCACTCGCCGCGACTTGCAGGATATCGCCAAGAGTAAGGGGCGGCCATGGGATCTTGCTAAGGGTTTCGATCAGTCTGCGCCAATCTCCGCAATACTGCCTGTCAGCGAAGTGGGTCAGCTTGGTGATAGGCAAATCTCTCTTCAGTTAAATAATGAAATTCGGCAGCAGGCCAGCCTGAATGAGATGATTTGGTCAGTGCCGGAAATAATCGCTGAGCTTTCCAAGTACTTCGAATTGAAATCTGGAGATATTATCTACACCGGCACCCCATCTGGTGTGGCAGCTGCAACCAAGGGTGATCGAATAGTTGCCTGTGTAGAGGGTGTTGGGGCGCTGGATTTTAAAATCGTATAATCAGGTTTTTCTAGATGACTACTGATCAAAGCATTCTGCTGCTTATACTTTTCGCGCTCTTATTCTTATTAGTATGGGGGCGATGGCGTTACGACATAGTCGCGCTAGGCGCGCTGTTTACGGCCAGCATCTTCGGTCTAATACCGCAGGCCGAGATGTTCGCTGGATTTGGTAATCCGGCGACTGTTACTGTGATAATGGTATTGATAGTAAGCTTTGGTTTGACGAAATCTGGAGCTGTCGAATTCGTGGCCGATGCCATAGAGCCTATTTCCTCAAAGCCATTTCTTCATATTGCTGTATTAACCTTCCTCGCGGCATTCCTGTCGATGTTCATGAACAATGTCGGTGCCTTGGCATTGTTGATGCCAATTGCCATTCGTTCTACGAATAAGGCCGGCCGATCCCCAGCTACGGTATTGATGCCGCTGTCATTTGGTTCAATCTTGGGGGGCTTGGTTACTCTAATTGGTACTCCACCGAATATCTTAATAGCAAACTATCGCCAACAGATGACTGGCGAAGCCTTTACAATGTTTGACTATGCGCCAGTTGGTGGAGGCATAGCGATATGTGGTATTTTTTTCATGCTGTTTATTGGTTGGAAGTTGGTAAAAGTGCGAAAACAAACCACCGGCCTTGAGCTTTTCGATGTAGAGAAGTATCTGTTTGAATTGAAAGTGACTGAAGAGTCGACTTTTTTCGGGAAAAAGGCCGGACAGCTAAAGGACAGTCTTGCAGAGCAAAATCTAACACTATTGTCGATGGTTCATAGACGGGAAAACATTCCTGTTGTTTTTCGTCGGCAGCTAATTGCAGCCAGCGATCTACTAATGATTCAGGGCTCACATGATGATATTGCCCAGTTCTCTAAGAATCACAATGTGCAGATGGTATCAGCGCAGAATGCGCAGAGGGAGGTGCTGCACTCGGAAGATATGCAGGCTGCGGAAGTTGTAGTCACGCCAAATTCGCCCATCGTTGGGAGGACGCCCAGCCAATTAAGGTTTAATCGAAAGTATGGGGTAAATTTATTGGCGGCATCTCGATCGGGCACCCCGCATAGAGAAAGGTTGCGCAATTTCAAATTTGCCGTTGGGGATGTGTTATTGCTGCACGGCGAAGTAGATGAAATTGAGGAGGCAATAGTTAAGTTGAATTGCTATCCCCTTGCGAGTCGAGCACTTGGCCTAGGGCGAAATACTAAAGCCATTCCAGCCATGTTAACTTTCATTCTTGCTATCGTTGCAGCTGCGAGTGGTCTAGTCTCCATTCAGCTTGCTTTAGGCATGGCTACCGTTGCCATGGTTCTTCTAAATATAGTGCCTGTTAGGGAATTTTATGATGGTGTGGATTGGGCTGTTGTAGTACTACTTGGTGCAATGATTCCGCTTGGCACAGCACTGGAGACAACGGGTACCACGACTCTGCTAGTCGATGGCATTCTCACAGTTGCCGGTGATCTGTCTCCAGTATTTCTAATAGGCATGATACTTATTATTACGATGACGGTATCCGATGTTCTTAACAATGCAGCTACTGCAATTCTCATGGCACCTATAGCCTTCAACATCGCGGTGGCACTGAACCTTAATCCTGATGCCTTTTTGATGGCTGTGGCGGTAGGGGCATCGTGTGCATTTCTGACTCCAATAGGGCATCAGAACAACGCTTTGATTATGGGCCCAGGGGGTTATAAATTTGGTGACTACTGGCGTATGGGGCTACCCTTGGAAATTGTTATTGTCATCGTCGCACTGCCGTTGCTGTTAATGGCGTGGCCCCTGTAAGCGAAGAACGCGGCATCAAGATTGCCAGTAACCGAGTAATGCTTTAACTTAGTAAATCAATTTTCCTCGAGAAATTTTTATGCGCGTTAACTGGAAGACTTACAATTCGGGAAAATTCTTCGACGAAATTATCAGCTCCCCAGGATTTGCACGTAAACCAGCACGCCGCTTGGCAAGTCATCTTGCCTCTCTTACTCATGGTGAGTTGTTAGAGAAAAAGCGCGCCGCTGATCTTGCGATCAAGACAATGGGTATTTCCTTTACTGTTTACAGTGACGCCGGGAATATCGATCGCGAATGGCCGTACGACATCATTCCTCGCATCATCGCCGAAAAGGAATGGGATCAAACCAGTCTTGGTCTGCAACAACGCCTACGCGCATTGAATTGTTTTATTAATGATACCTACAACGATCAGAAAATATTTAAAGACAAAATAATTCCTAAGGAACTCGTCCTCGATTCGACGAATTTTAGAAAGGAGTGCATGGGGATAAATCCGAAGTATGGCGTGTGGGCGCACATATGTGGAACTGATTTAATTAAGGGTGATGATGGCCAGTTCTATGTACTAGAAGATAATCTGCGCGTGCCTTCAGGCGTTTCCTATATGCTTGAGAACAGACGTGTTACGAAGCGAGTGTTTCCTGAGCTATTCGAGAATCACCGTATTCGTCCTATTACCGAATATCCGGCGCAGCTGTTCGATACACTCGCTGCGATCTCGCCGCGGCCGTCTGACTATCCTGAGGTTGTAGTACTTACTCCAGGAGCTTTTAACTCCGCCTACTTCGAGCACTCTTTTCTCGCGCAGAGAATGGGAGCAGAACTCGTTGAAGGTGGTGATCTTGTTGTTGAAAAAGACAAAGTCTTTATGCGCACAATCGATGGTCTGTCTCAGGTGGATGTGATCTATCGAAGAATTGATGACATGTTTCTTGATCCGAAGGTATTTCGAAAAGATTCTACCCTTGGTGTTCCTGGCCTGTTCAAATCCTGGGTCAAAGGTAACGTGGCTCTGGCAAATGCGCCTGGTGCAGGCGTCGCCGATGATAAGATTATTTATACTTACGTGCCTGCAATGATTAAGTACTATCTCGGAGAAGAGCCTCTGCTGCCGAATGTGGAGAGTTTCCTTTGTGTCGATAAGGTCCAGCGCCAGCACGTACTCGAGAATCTCGACAAGCTTGTGATAAAACCAGCTAATGAATCTGGGGGCTATGGAATGCTCATTGGCCCGCAGGCAAGTAAGCGTGAGTTGGCTGAATTTGCTCGAAGAATTAAAGCTGACCCGAGAAACTACATGGCGCAGCCTTTGATATCACTTTCCACTGTGCCCATATTGGGTGAGCGCATTGTTGAGCCGCGACACGTGGACCTGCGCCCCTTCATACTGCAGGCTGATAAGACGCATGTTACCGCTGGCGGCCTAACGCGAGTCGCCATGGTGAAAGGCTCGTTCATAGTAAATTCATCACAGGGTGGCGGCAGTAAAGACACCTGGATAGTGGGAGACAAATAAGCCCATGCTTTCTCGAGTAGCTGAACGCATTTATTGGCAAGCACGTTATCTGGAACGGGCCGAGAACACCGCGCGTCTGCTCAGCGTGTTCTCAACTCTTTTGTTAGACTTGCCTCCGGGCACGAAATTAAGTTGGCGATCACTAGTTGAGATTACCGGAACTGACAGAGCCTTTGATGAGAAATACAAACAGGTTAATGAACGCAATGTTATGCGCTTTCTGTTGCTTGATAGCGCTAGCTCGCTATTGAATACATTGGAGAATACTCGAGAGAATGCCCGCACCACACGGGAGATTATGCCACTGGAAGCATTCGAGCAGATTAATGATTTGTTTCACTATGCCAAAGACAATGCGGCAGGTTCTATCTCGGGAGGCTCGAGGCACAAATTTCTCGAAGAAATCATCTCAAACTGTCACGAGATATCAGGATTGATGGCTGGCAGCATGAGCAGGGGAGCGGCCTACAGTTTTGTGCGTTTAGGCAGGTCTCTCGAACGCGCCGATATGGCAACGCGGATTATCGACGTTGGTTCAGGTAACCTTCTCACAAACATTGGTGTAGGAGCAAAGCCGGCAGAATTTAATGAGCCCTATGAGAATACATTGTGGATGAATATTTTGCGCTCACTTACTGCCTATCAAATGTACCGTCAGCATGTGAAACACCG
>CALKDE010000313.1 GCA_938082955.1 uncultured Pseudomonadales bacterium | reverse complement strand
ACGCTTTATCAAAGGGGTAATAGCCTCTGGTGCAGCTGCCACTTCAACCACAATCTGGTACTCGGCCAATGGTCAATCAAGACCTGCTGGTGCCGTGGAACGTATGATCAGAATAAACATAAACGGCCAGATGCGTAACGTAGACGTGGCTCCGCAGGAGACACTGGCATCTACCCTGCGCTACAAGCTGGGCCTTACGGGCACAAAGCTAGGATGTAATCGCGGCGAATGTGGCGCGTGTACCGTTCTTGTAGATGACGTCCCAAGCTATGCTTGTTCAGTATTGACGCACTCAGTAAAGAATATGCGAGTCGAATCAGTAGAGGGCCTAGAAGCGGCAAACGGCGATCTTCACCCCGTACAGCAGGCCTTTGTGGATGAACTCTCCCCGCAGTGCGGTTACTGCACACCAGGCCAGGTAATGTCCGCAGTCGGTTTACTGCGATCGAACCCTAATCCAACAAGAGAAGAAGCACGACAAGCTATGTCAGGCAATATCTGCCGTTGTGGTTCTTATGATTCTTACCTTAACGGCGTCATGCGCGCAGCACAAATAGGATAATCAACATGGCTTCTATGCATATTGGTAAAGATTTCGTTCCACCAGATGTGCCTGGCAAGGTTACAGGCCGCATCAAGTATTCTGAAGACTATGCTCGCGATGGCATGGTGTACGCCCGTTTACTGACTAGCCCCGTTCCTCACGGTCGAGTTGTCGACATTGACGCTTCTGAAGCTCTTGCGATGGAAGGCGTGTTTGGTATTTTGACAGCCGACGACGTGTATCCAGATGGCGAACCACAGAGCCCGGGTCTTAAACTTTTAACGAATGAGCCTACTCTCATGGGTGAGCCTATTCTTGCAGTGGCAGCTATCGATGAGAAAACTGCCGAGGACGCAATCGCTGCAATTTCACTGACAATCGAAAGATTACCTTTTGTCCTAGATCCACTGGACAGCCTTCAGGAAGGTGGAGCCAATGCATACAATGGCGGCAATACTTTCATCTTCAGAGAAGGTTTTGCAGAGGAAAAATGGACTGCAGATCAGGTTGCTAGCTTTAGAAGTGGTAACGAGCCAACGGCTGAGGCACTGCAAAGCTGGGAATACGGCGATCTTGCAGCAGGCTTTGCCGCTGCCGATTTCGTACATGAGACCACTTTTTCAACTGCCGGCTATCCACATATGTCCATGGAACCAAGAAGCGCCATGGCTTATTGGGAAAATGGAAAATGTTTCCTCCACGGTACTTCCCAGAGCTTGAGCGCAATCGCTGAGCCTATGGCGGCAATCGTGGGTGTGCCTTTAGAAGATTTCGTCTTCATCAATGAGGCAACTGGTGGTGGTTTTGGCCAGCGAGCTCGTGCGGGAAGTATCCCAAGCATGGCGATTCCAGCCAAACTTTCACAGAAAATTAATCGGCCCGTGATGATGCGTGTAACGCGTGAAGAAGAATTCACCATCGGCGGGGCTAGGCAGGGTCTGCAAGGCTGGATCAAAGCTGGGTTCAAGTCCGACGGCTCTATGTCCGCAATGGATATGTACTGCATATCCGACAATGGCGGCAAGGGCGGCGGCGGTGATGCCAACTCTGCCGCCGCGGGAGTAAGTGCACTCTATCAGACAGAAGCGATGCGCTTTCGCAACACATCTATAGGGACTAATACGGGTCATCGCGGTGCACAGCGCGGGCCAGGCGAAAATCAGATCATGGCCGTAATGGCGCCTATTATGGATAAGGCAGCCGAAGAACTTGGGCTGGATCGCCTAGAAATTCGCAAGCTTAACGCTGCACAGAACGGCGATGTAAGTGGACCAAGGAGCCAGCCTTTTACTAGTGCCTATATGCCGGAAGCGCTTGCGCAAGGTGCGGCGCAGTTTGATTGGGAAGGCAAGAAAGGACGTGCCAGACAAGTAAATGGCAGCAAGGTAACAGGTTTTGGCATTGGCCAGGGCTATCACAATGCAGGCAGAAGCGGTATGGACGGAATAGTTCGTCTGATGGCAAATGGACGGCTGCAGGTACACAACGGCGTAGGCAATCTGGGCACTTATTCTTATGCGTCGACTTCTCGCGCGGCTGCGGAAGTGTTGAAGATGGATTGGGAAAACTGCGATGTTGTCACCGGACGCACCGATAGACATCTTCCGATTACATCACCACAAGATGGCAGCAACTCTATCTTCACTAACACTCGAACCTGCTTTGGTGCAGCGCAAGACCTGCTAGCAAAGATGAAAGAAATCGCTGTGATGGACCTAGGCGGTGAGATTGCTGATTACGAAATTGATGGTTCTAGAATCTATCAGATCGCGGATAGCTCAGCAGGCATGACCTATGCAGAGGTTGCTCAGCGTGGCATAGAGCTTGGTGGAAAATTCTCCGGTGAATCTGACTTACCTGAAGAATTGAATACGCTGACTACACTGTCGGTTTCCCGACTAGCCGGCTCCGCCTTGATGGGTATCTATCACGATCCTCGTCACAGTAATAATCCTCCAGGATTTACAGTTACATTTACTGAAATCGAACTGGACAAAGAGACTGGCAAGTTTGAGATTCTAGACATGGTGACTATTGCGGAATGTGGAACAGTTGTTCATCCGCAAGGGTTAGCGAATCAGTTGGTAGGTGGTGCGGTTTGGGGTATTGGTTTGTCAGCGCTCGAGAGACACTTATATGATCCGCAGAATGGCCTACCAGCTAGTGCCGGCTTTTGGCAGAGCAAGATACCTACTTATCTCGATACGCCAGCAAAAATTGGAACCGGTTGGGTAGATCTGCCTGACCCAGAAAACCCTGTAGGCGCCAGAGGTATTGGTGAGCCGTCAATGGGAGCGGTATCTGCCGCATTAAACGCTGCAATCTCAGACGCACTAGGTGGACATATGTTCGACGCCGCTCCTGTGACTACAGACATGATTGTTAACCATATAGCAGGGATTTCGGAAGACGCGACCCCACTTGCTCAAAATAACTTCAGAGGTTGATATGCCAGCCACATCACATGACGTAATGCCCGATATCGAACTTTATCAGCCTACTGATGAAGCAAATGCCCTGGATTTAGCAAGTACTCTAGGTAGAGACGGCTGGATAGTTGGTGGCGGTCAGGACACTTATGGCTGGTTGAAAGACCGCAACAAGTCTCCTGCAGCCATGATCGAGATAGCTCAGATCGATGCCTGGAAAGGAGTTAAGGAAACTGCAGACGGTATTGAAATCGGCGCAGTAACAACGCTTACAGACATCGCCAATCATCCATTGGTAAAATCCAAGTTTGGTCTTCTCGCAACAGCGGCCAGCAAGGTCGCTAGCCCACAGATTCGCAATGTAGGAACCTTGGGCGGCAATCTGAACCAAGACGCACGTTGCTGGTATTACCGCCGTGGACTCGATTGTTATCGCGCCGGTGGCAATATTTGTTATGCAGATTCTCCAGAAGGCTTGAATCGTGAACACGCTATCTTCGGAGCGAGCCGCTGTGTTGCGGTAAGTCCTTCGGATACTGCCCCTGCTTTAGTCGCTCTTGATGCAATTATGGTCGTAGCTAGTGCTAGTGGAGAGAGATTGATTCCTGCTCAAGATTTCTTTGTAGGTCCTGATCGCGACATCGTCAATATGACAGTGCTGAATGAAGGAGAGATTCTGACAGCGGTTCGCTTACCCAATGAGTGGGCAAATGCAGAGTTCTACTTCGAGAAAGTCGCCGATAGGAATGTATGGGACTTTGCCCTAGTAAATGTTGCTGCGGCGATTAAAGTTTCAGGAGGATCGATTACAGATGCTCGCATAGTTTGCGGTGCAGTTGAATGTACACCTCGTCGCCTGGAGGCCGTAGAGAATGCTATTCGCGGACAACAACGTTCAGATGAATTAGCCGATCAAGTTGCGGCTATGTCCACTGAGGGCGCAAGGCCTTTGAACTACAATCAT
>CALKDE010000312.1 GCA_938082955.1 uncultured Pseudomonadales bacterium | reverse complement strand
GATCGATATAGCTGCTCTGCGTGGTTGGCAGCACCTTCTGTGCTATCCCCCCCATCTGGGACATTAGTAGAAGCTTTGCCTGCTTGCTGCCAGACTGGCGACCCACCAAGTGCTTTGTGGTGCGACGCGAAAGTAGACGATGCTGACGGTAGCTTCGATTTTTGACTTTCTTGGCATGCTCAATCAGTCGCTCTTGAATCGAGGTGAAATCACTATTCTCAATCGAGTCCGTTATACCTGCGCGAATGGGGTTTAGATCTACATAAGCCATGCAGGTAACCAGTGCTTTCTCATCAAGAAGAGCCTGGCTTTTGAAACGTCCTTCCCAGAAGCGTCCGCTGCATTGGTCTTCTCGGTTAGCTTGCCGTGCCACAGTCTCGTTTACGCAGCGCATGAACCAACTAATATCCATTAGCCTTTCGCGCCATAGGCTGATCTGTTGTTGCAGGCGCCTCGAAGCCACCTTGCTCGATTTGTTTTTCTGCAAAGTTGCGACTAGAGCTGCATTGCGAGGAAAAAGTGCGGTCCAGCGCTTGACCACCTCGGCATCATCCCACTGTCCAGCCTGCTGCTCATTGACGAACAGGACTAGGTGATAGTGATTACTCATGATGGCATAAGCACAAATGTCGATCGAGAACTGTGCAGCTAGCGTCTTAATCCGAGACACCAACCACTGCTTACGATGATCGAAGTTCTTACCAGTAACCGGGTCGTCACCAAATAGATAGGCGCGGCGAACACAGCGTGAGATACAATGGTAGTAGGGCGTGTCTTGCAGCGACACTTGTTGGTATCTGGCTCGGGTCATCGAACTTTTCTATTTAATCCTGGTCATTTTTATTACTGTGTTTAGTCAGATCGCCTCGAGATTTACACCAAGACAAAATGCAAGCGGACCGCAGATTCTAGAGGGTTTGTAGTACTATGCAAGGCGAAATTAAAAACTGCTAAAGTAGCAGTGACACAACAGCGGACAGAATTGCATTGAGGTAGTAAATGAGAATTGGAGTCGACCTAGGCGGCACAAAAATTGAAGGCATATTGCTCTCACCTGACGGCAGAGTGATCGAAAAGATTCGCGTGCATACGCCTGCGCAAAAGTACCTCGAAACTGTTGATGCGCTATGCGCAGTGATCGAGCAACTACAGCAACTGTCTCCAGGGAAAAAATGTTCTGTTGGAATTGGGACTCCTGGCGCTTTATCTCCTTCGAATGAAAACGGCCTCGAACTGATGAAGAACTGTAATTCGATCTGCCTCAACGGCGAACCATTGAAGGTCGATATTGAAAACCGGCTTGGCTATGCGACGCGTGTCGAGAACGATGCGAATTGCTTTGTCCTTTCAGAAGCCTGCTACGGTGCGGCGGTGTCCGCCAAAACGGTATTTGGTGTAATTCTTGGCACAGGAACCGGCGGCGGCATAGTCATAGACAAGCGACTGCACACAGGCCCCAACCGAATCGCCGGTGAATGGGGACACAACTGCATTCCGAGTTCTGTGCGCGATCTAATTACCCAGGACCGACAATGCTACTGCGGCAGAACGAACTGCAACGAGACTGTTCTTTCCGGGCGAGGCTTAAAACAAAGCCATCTCGAAAGCACCGGAGCCGAGCTGGAGGCCACAGAAATAGCGAGCTTGGCGACTGGCGGAAATATTGAAGCCAACGAAACTATTCAGACCTACTGCGAGCAATTGGCGCGCTGTCTCTCTACGGTAGTGAATCTTATGGACCCAGATATAATTGTGTTAGGGGGTGGTCTATCGAATATTGCGCAGCTGTATGAGCAGGTTCCAAACCTCATGCATGAGCATGTATTCACAGATAACATGCTTACCATGCTTGCGGCACCGAAGTTCGGCGATGCAAGCGGTGCTATCGGTGCCGCCTGCTTGTGGCCACTGGATTGAAGTTAAGTGGAAAGCTTAACTTCATTTAAACTATCCACTAACTAGCGAAGGGATGGCGCAGAACTATTGTTTCTTCGCGATCAGGGCCAGTTGATATAATGTCAACTGGCACCTCTACTATCTTCTCTAGATACTGAATATAGTCTCTGGCATTCTGCGGCAAATCATCCAGGCTCTTTGAACCAACCGTCGATTCTTTCCAGCCTGGCAGTTCTTCATAGATAGGCTCGAGGTTCTTATAGCTCTCAATGTCCATCAGGCTGCCAGAAGTATTGTCACCTACACCAGCGTAACCAATGCAGACCTTAATCGTTTCCAAGCCATCTAATACATCTAACTTGGTTAAGCAGATGCCGGAGACACTATTGATGCGCATGGCCATCTTCACAGCACAAGCGTCGAACCAACCGCAACGTCGATCACGTCCGGTAGTCGCACCCTTCTCGTGTCCAACTGTGGCCAAATGCTTGCCAGTGTCATCGAACAACTCGGTAGGAAACGGTCCTGAGCCAACGCGTGTGGTATAGGCCTTGGTGATTCCCAAGACGTAGTCCAAATAGAGCGGACCATAGCCACTGCCCGTCGCCGCACCACCGGCCGTAGTATTAGAAGAGGTAACGAAAGGGTAGGTCCCGTGGTCGATATCCAACAGCGAGCCTTGAGCACCTTCGAAAAGAATATTGTCACCAGCCTTTCGATGGTTGTGCAGGATATCGATAGTATCTGCCACCATGGGACGAATCTGTTCTGCCAACGTCAAATACTGATCCAGAGTTTGCTGATAGTCCACCGCCTCAGCTTTGTAATAATTGCTCAGCATGAAGTTATGGTATTCCATAAGTTCAGCAAGTTTCTCCGCAAAGTGTTCCTTGTTGAGGATGCCTGCGAGACGGATGCCGCGTCGTGCGGCCTTGTCTTCGTATGCTGGCCCTATTCCTCGTCCGGTCGTGCCTATCTTTGCACTCCCCTTCTTAAGTTCTCTTGCCTGATCTAGCGCAATATGAGAGGGCAGGATTAAAGGGCAGGCGCCGCTTATTTTGAGTCGGTCACGTATTTCAATACCCGTGCCCTCGAGGCCTTCAATCTCATTCAGCAAAGCTTCTAGGCTCAGTACGACGCCATTGCCAATCACGCAATTAACGCTGCCGCGCAGAATGCCTGACGGCAGAAGATGCAACACCGTTTTTTTGCCGTTGATTACCAGCGTATGGCCTGCGTTATGACCGCCCTGAAAGCGGACGGCTACCTTGGCCTGATCGGTTAGAAGATCTACGATCTTTCCTTTACCTTCATCGCCCCACTGGGTACCAAGTACTACTACTGATTTAGCCATCGTCCTCTACTCAATATTTTATTCAAAGCAAACACTACGCTAAGTTTTCAACTACCCATTTGCCATCATGCAGTTGTAGTTGTCGATCGCAATTTAAGTCTTCTAATTCCTGCTCTGCAAGCTCGCTCTCAAGCAGATTAGTAATGACAATCTCACCACTGGCGCGCAATTCGGCTATCGCGCCGAGTAAGTCAGCGTCGTTTCCAATTGGCGCGATGATCGTTGTTTTTTGAGTAAACGTTTTACTACTCAGTCTAGCGATCGTCTTTAGATCGCTGTCAAAACCTGACGCCGGCCGCGAGCGACCAAAGACTTCGCCGATATGGTCGTAACGACCGCCTTTGGCTACTGCTCTGCCGTAGTCGGGCGTATAGGCGGCGAACACGATACCCGTATGATATTCATAGCCACGCAATTCGCATAGGTCGAAGCACAGAGTCATCTCCGGATGACGCTCCTTAACCCCTTCAACTATCAATACCAGTTCCAGCAGCTCTTTTTTTACCGAATCTGGCGCATCTTCGAAAACTGCTATGGCCTCTTGCAGTATTGCCTCGTCACCACTGAGTCGCGTTAGCTGCCTCAACATGGCATGCAACGTTGCATCTTTCACGGCAGCATCCAAGACAACGTCGATCTCGTCATAGGCTTTACGCTGCACGGCATCGAATAAAGTTGATTCGGTGTCCGCATCTATCACGGCTTCTTTGACTAGCGCACGGAAGATACCAACATGCCCTAGCACGACAGATATTTTTTCAATTTCCGCCGCATTCAGGGTGGCATACATAAGACAAATTAGTTCTATGTCACAGTCCACACCGGCGTGACCGTACATCTCGGTGCCGATACGAATGGGTACTCGCGAGGCAAGCAAGCCCCGTGGCTTCGTGTGCAAAACGTTATCTGCGTAGCACAGACGCACCGGACCTTCTCTGTTCATACAGTGTGCGTCGATACGCGCAGCCTGCGGAGTAATGTCTGCACGGATGCCCATCATGCGACCGCTAAGCTGGTCAGTAATCTTGAACGTGTGCAGATCCAAATCATGTGACGAGCCGACTAGCAGCGAGTCCAGATACTCGATAAGTGGAGTAATAACTAGCTGATAGCCCCAGGATTCATAGAGATCCAATAGCTGACGACGCAAGTATTCTAACTTACCCGCCTCTAGGGGAAGAATTTCCTCGACACCATCGGGAAGTAACCAGCGCTTTGCAGAAGTCATGTCTCTTTAGCTTTCACTCATCAAACTTGAAAAATTTGTTCTTAAAATCATTTTTAAAACCCTAACAATCTAATTAATTATCAGCAGCAAGACCGTCCCGGTCAGCATACTTGCGAAGCCAATCATGCGCATGGTGTTGTCGTCTATTTGATCTAACATTAGCAGCATCTTTCGCCACCTACCGGGGCTGATGAAGGGAATTATCCCCTCTATCACGAGCATCAGACAACATGCAACGGCCAGCTCATGCCACATAGTCTTGCCCCTTTTTGCTAATACTCTAGGCGTAGCTATTCACACAGCAAAAAGTAAACCTGAATCGCTGAACGCGATTCAGGTTTACGGGTGTTAACTTATCTGATTGTCAAAACTCTGCTGATTAAGTGGAGTTTATCGCGAGATCCCGTTCTTCAGATACTTGAAATAGTCACTGTTTGGATCAAGCAAGAGTACGTCACCTTTCGAGGAGAACGTCTCTTTGTATGAATTCAAGCTCCGGGTAAAAGCATAGAATTCAGGATCTTTGTTGTAGGCCGCGGCATAGATTGCCGTTGCAGTCGCGTCGCCTTCACCGCGCAGTTGCTCGGCATCTCTGTAAGCTTCGGCGCGAAAGATTGTCGCCTGACGATCGGCGTCGGCACGAATACCGATCGCGAGCTCTTCACCGAAAGAACGCAGCTCCTGCGCCTCTCTGTTTCGCTCGGTGATCATACGCTCATAAACAGAAGAACGTACATCTTCTGGCAGGTCGATACGCTTTACTCGCACATCAATAATTTCGATACCCAAATCCGCGGCTGTAGTCTCATTTAGACTTGCCGTTAGAGCAAGCATCAACTGATCTCTCTCCCCAGCAACAACTTCCGCCAGAGTACGATTACCGATCTGGTCACGCAGACCATCGTTAATCCGTTCCGCAAGCAAGCTGCCGGCTGTTGCTGTGTTACCACGTGTTGAGACATAGAACTGACCCACGTCGACGATGCGCCACTTCGCGTAGGAATCGACTTCCAGTGCCTTTTGCTCAAGCGTTAGAAAACGACGTCGAGGCGCATCTTCGGTCAATATCCGCGCGTCGAATTTACGCACGTTATTGACCCATGGAATCTTCACATGCAGACCTGGGTCGATAGATTCTTGCACCAATTCACCAAACTGCAGCATCACAGCTCGCTCGGTTTCCTTTACAACGAAAAGAGAATTGCTTACGACTATGACGACGAGAAAAATAAAACCAACTGCTATAAAATTTTTCATTATCTATTTCCTCGTCCAGTAGTAGGTAGCCGCGAACGATCTACGCTGTTTGTACTATTTGGACCCGGTAGAAATGGCGCCAACTGGTCTGCCAAATTTCTGAGGTCGCTCGTAGTGTTATTCGAATTAATGCTTGAATTGCTCTGCTCCATAAGCTTGTCCAATGGCAGAAACAACATATTATTGCCGCCTTCGACATCCACCATGATCTTGCTGCTAGCTGTCATCACGTCTTCGAGCGAGTCGATATAAAGCCGCTGTCGAGTTACCTCAGGAGACTTTAAATATTCCGTGAGCAGTTGGTCGAAGCGAGAGGCATCACCAGTTGCTTCAGCCACGACCTCTGCGCTGTAAGCGTTTGCAGCTTCGATGCGCCGCTGTGCTTCACCGCGAGCCTCAGGAATAATCTGATTCGAATATTGCTGAGCTTGGTTCTGCACACGCTGCTCGTCTTCTCTGGCACGAATCACATCATCGAAGGCCGGACGGACAGCATCAGGTGGCTGCGCATCCACCACGTTCACCTGACTTACAAAGATGCCGGTATTGTAGACGTTCATGTAATCCTGCAGGCGCTCATGCACATCATCCGCGATACGATCGCGACCTGTGGTCAGAATCTGGTCCATGAAGTTGCCGCCAACTACGTGGCGAATGGCTGATTCGGACGCGTTGTCCAGACTAAGCTCTGGGTCCTGCACCGCGATCACATACTTCTCTGGATCCTGAATTAGATACTGCACGGTGACTGCAATATCGATGATGTTTTCATCGGTCGTCAGCATCGCGCGATTTTCATAGGTCTTTGCGTTCAATTCGGAGACGTTAACCAAGCTAACTTCATCAACGATCGGTGGATTCCAATGCAAGCCCGGCTGCACTGTCGAATCTAGTACCCTGCCAAAGCGCAAGACGACGCCGCGTTCAGCTTCGTCAACAATATAGAAGCCCATGAATGCCCAAATAACGGCCACCACGGCGACCACGCCAGCAATAATGCCAGCAGATAGGCCTCCATTGCCGGAAGACGAGGGGCCAGTGGAACTAGAGCCTCCGCTGCCTCCGCCGAACAGGCTATTGAACTTTTTAGTCACGTTGCGCACAACCTCATCGATATCAGGAGGCCCCTGGTCGCTGCCTTTACGACCGCCACCCCAAGGATCTTTGTCGTTTCCATTTCCGTTATTTCCAGGTTCATTCCAAGCCATTGGCTTCTCCATAGCTTTCTAAAGACAGATAGGTCGATTTTAGCTAATAATTGTTCATTTACACAGCAATTTGCACTTTCAAAGGGCGATCCGATACGATTAGGCGA
>CALKDE010000311.1 GCA_938082955.1 uncultured Pseudomonadales bacterium | reverse complement strand
TGAATATTTTCGCAAAGCCATGCCTGCTGTGAGTGAGCCATAGATATTTCCATCACTGTCGGCAACCACACCCTCCTGACTCCCGCTCGCATCGGGGTCCTGAATAAACAACATCACACGGCCATCTCTCACATTCCCGACGCGAATACCTTCTTCAAAACCGGGATTAGATTGTGCTGTGTTTGAAGATGAGGAATCGGCGACATACAGCAGGTCATTGTCATCGATAAACATTCCGCTGGGTCGACCGAATTGTTTCCACTCGTCGAGAAAGTTGCCCGACTGATCAAAAATAAGTACTCGATCGTTACCGCGATCGCCAACAAATAACCGGCCCGCGGAATCCATAGCCAATGCGTGAGGCGTATGAAACTGATTCGGGCCCTCGCCAAATGACCCCCAAGTCATGAGATAGTCACCACGAGACGTAAACTTCACGATGCGAGCGTTTGATCTAGGGCCATGTCCGTCACCGACAAAGATGTCGCCACCCGGCGCAACGACTACGGCCGATGGCATATTGAATGTGTCTGGGCCATCGCCTGCAATACCGGGACTACCCAGGGTCATGAGCAATTCGCCTTCAGGACTGAACTTGAAGACCTGATGACCCTTGGCTTCGCTAACAGTATCGATGTCACGTGAGCCAACATCATCGGTTACCCAAACATTGCCATCTCTGTCTACATACAATCCATGAGGACGCTGAAACAGGTCTTCACCGAAACTGAGAAGATGATTGCCCTCCCGATCGAATTTCATAATTGGGGCAAGATCTGAACCTCGGCAATCTTGGGCACCGCAGCGATCAAAGACCCAGAAAGACGAACCATCCGGGTGAATTCCCAAGCCCGAGGTGGCACCGATTGACCTGCCCGGTGGTAGCTTGAAGAAAGCCTCGTCGATGCTGTAGTCATCGCTGGGGGTGAAACGGGCATCCGTGACCTGAGAGAATGCAGTAACAGAAAAAAACAACGAAAACATTACCGCTACACTCTGATGAAAGTGGGTATGATTCAGTTTTGGCATAATTGAAATACTCGGTTTATGATGATAAAAGGCTGTATTATTCCACACGTATTACACCTACATTTCCTTCGACTTCGATTGTAGTTCCCCATTGATCCGACAAACGTGCAACACGTTCCAGAATTAGTTGAGCATGACTCTCTTTGGCAATGCGCGGAATGCCAAGCTTTGAGTCAGGACCGTTTATCCCTAGCTCTATCGGGTAAAGGCGCACCTCCTTTAGAACACCGTCTTCATAATGGCTCGTTGCAACCACGCTTTCCAAAGACTGAGTGGAACCGCCGAAATTTCGGGAGAACTGCTGCATTCTTCTTTGTGGATCTGCATCGGCAGCACCGACAACCAACTCCAATTCCCACTGTGCTTCCCGAAAAAACTCACCCAGACCATAGAAGATCGGCTTACCTTCGTAGATTTCAATGCCGCGTAGTGTTTGCACTCCCGTGCCAACAAAGGCATCGGCCCCTGCATCAATAGCCTGATGAGCCAGGTCCACATAGAACTGCGGCGGGCGCGTGCTCAAATGCTGGAACTCCACGACCGACTCACTCTGATGAATGTGAGCGGCGGCAGTAACGAAATCCCCAAGCTGGCGGGCGTTGCGAATATTCCTGAGCATGCGATCCACGTCATTGCCATTCAAGGTATACGCAACTGTGCCTGGAATTTCATCGCCCCGAGTTACTCGATATCTGGGATCATTGCGACCGGAACTCGAGGCAGGAATGCTTATACCCGTATCGGGCGAAGCACTGGTTACCGGCCGCGGATTGTCATAGTTGTCGCGGTATTCCAGAAATCCCTGGCGAACTTGCTGCAGTGCATCGTACTGCTGCTGGGATACTAAAATAGTCTCTGTATAGTTAAGCATGTTAAGACCGGGTCTTCCTCCCAGATTTCCGTTACGAGCGGTTGCCGCTAGTCGATAGTGTTGTGGAAAGATGGGGGCATGAGCGCCGATTAACGCGGCGCGCCCCTTTGCCAATTCGAGAAAAGCCGGTGCGGCCGCTTCTTGCAGGTTGCGGCCGGTGCCCGCATGAATAATGCCTGCTTCGTCCAACAAAGCGTTCGTTGAAAACATGCCCTCGAATTCGGAATCAAGAAGATGGTTCTGGGCACGATTGACCATGTCGAACCCCATCAATTTGAGATCCGCTGCAACCTCATGACTGCCTACAAAGCCATTGAGGGGGCCATCGAATTCTCGCAGATTCGCCAACTCACCCTCCATGTTTGCCACTGCAAGATCGGCATTTCTTATCAAGTCAAAAACTGCCTGTACTTCGGGGTCGGCAAGCCCGGATGCGGGGCGGCGTATCATCAAGTCACCAACACTTGCGAGAACGAATTCTCCGGGCATGGTCATTGCCCGATCTCTATCGGCAAGCGGCGACAAATCGGTCTGGGCTGATAGATTGATTGAAAGGCCACTCGATACTGCGAGAACAAGTGTAACTAAATGCCCGGTGACTCGGCCTTGCCGTCTCTGTAATTTATTAGCCTTCATAAAGTTTCCCCGGGTGCCATTTCAGGCACCTGTTAATTGCTTTGTCTGGTCTTATCTGTGTCTGGTAGCAGTAGCGCAAGAAGAAAACAATTCGCTACGAACTTCCATCCCTTTTTCTGCTAGCCGCGCCTGATCTGTACAGGACACATTGGTATGTCTCAGCTCGAGGATATCTCTAGGCCCAATACCCGGGTTTTCAAACAGCGCTCGAATCGTCGCTAAATCAGGATTGAAGCGAAGATCAAGCTGCAGAACTTACTGAGCCCAAGCCCCAGAGAAAAGAACAAGCGACAGCGCAATCAAAGACATTAGCTTAAAAAAGTGTTTCATAGCGAGGTTCTTTTTTAGAAAGAGACATGACCCTAGTCAACGTTAATTCTTGTCTAGTTTTCATCTTATAGTCATTCAATGCTATTGCGACAGTCTCGAAAAAATTACTCATTCATTCTTGAAATCACATCTATTCTGGTCTCGGGATTAGCATCATCACCTGGGTCATGAAAGAAGCCAGCTGCTACGCTAACCGAAACTGCTGGACTGGTCTCAGCGACACAGGCAATGACATGATTATCCGGGTCATCA
>CALKDE010000310.1 GCA_938082955.1 uncultured Pseudomonadales bacterium | reverse complement strand
CCGACGAAGAAATTCGGTTTCTGGTCAACACCCATATCCATATTGATCACGTAGGCGGCAATGAAAATCTGGCAGACATGGGCGTGCTGATCTTTGCTCATGACAACACGCGCCTGCGTTTTTTCGAGGAGAGAAGTCGCTTCCCAAGAGCCGGAGGCAGTTTCGTTCCCGCGCAACCTGCCGCAGCTAGACCGCTAATAACTTACAACGACACCATGAGTTTCCATCTTAATGGCGAAGAGGTTCGAGCTTTTCTGGCACCTCCGGCCCATACAGATGGAGATAGCTTCGTCTACTTTGCAGAATCCGACGTGCTCCATCTTGGCGATGTATACCGCACCACCAGCTATCCCATTATCGATATCTACAACGGTGGCACCCTCAGAGGCACAATCGCTGCAATCGATCGGGCTATCGATTTATCCGGCCCAAACACAAAAGTTATACCAGGTCATGGCCTAGAAGTGGTTGGTCGAGATGAACTGGTGGAATTTCGTGACATGATTCTCGACATTCAAGGGCAGGTTCTTAGCATGATCCGACAAGGGAAGAAATTGGACGCGGTGATGGCGGCACAACCGACCGCTGCCTATGATGCCCAGTGGACCGATGACCCTGGCTGGGGTCCGGTAGATTTTGTTCCTATCGTCTATTATGAACTGGGCGGCTCTGGTCGAATGGCCGATCGCTAATCCGACTCAGCACGTAATCACTTTAAAAACATTAGGTTCAAATTATGACTTTAACAAGAAAGGCATTTCTGCTCTTCTTACTGCTGTTTAGTTCCCAGGCGTTGCTAGCACAGGATGATGACTTTGTTTTCTATTCTGATCTGGCGCGAGACTGGTATCAGGGCGGAGATTATTTCGAGTGGACTTCAACCACCGAAGACAATAACGACGCCAAGGTAAATATTTTCTATAGGACTTGGGGAGACGAAACTAAACCGAAGGTGGTGCTGATCCATGGCTTCCCGAATTCTAGCTTCGATTACTACAAGATGATTCCCTTCCTTGAAGACGAGTATCATATCGCTGTGCTGGATTTTCCTGGTTCTGGGTTCTCTGATAAACCGCTCGATGGCTACAATTATATGCTGGCAGAGAATGCACAAATCGTAGACTACTTCGTGCGTGAAGTGGTCGGGTTTGAGGATTTCGCACTCTATACCCATGATCGCGGCGTGAGTATAGGGCTGGCCTTTATCGGCAATTACCTGGATAACCCTGACCCGGGTTACACCGTTAATTATCACTTTTTATCGAACAGTGGCATGTTTCTTCCACTGGCCAATCTGTCGCCCGCACAAATGAGGATGCTGGATGTCGGTACCGCCGAGCAAATGATTGCCTTTCGTGCAGCACAACCCAGGCGTACCGAAGGCGAGCAGGAAGCACTTGCCTACTCCGATATCTTCGCGTTCAATCAGGGGAATATTTCCTTGATCTATGTTGGCCGTTATTTGTTAGAACGGCAGGTGAGGGAAGTGAGTTGGCTGGAGAATTTGCCACGCAGTCCCGTGCCCGTGGCTTATCTTTGGGGATTAGCCGATAACGTGAATCCCGTTCGAATTTCCAATCATGTATGGGACACCTATCTAAATGACAGGGAGGTCGAGAGTAGCTTTTGGGTACTGCCAGCTGCGGGACACTACCCTCAGCGCGACAATCCTGAAGAAGTCGCCAAGGTAATCGGCATGGCGCTTACCGGTCAAGTACCAGATCGAGAATCTGAGAATGAATTCATGCGACGCTATGGCGCTAATAGAGAAGTTGAAGATGCAGCCTTCATAGGGCATTCAAAAATCGAGGAATTGGACTTCCCCAGCTCTATTGAATACACCCCATCGGGCTATCGTGTCATAGACTAGGATGTTGGTCTGCAAATGCTTAAGTTAGCCCCAGTATTTGCAAGAGTTTCTGCAAGACAAATCAGGGATATGTGGTAACTGCCTCGATTGGTTCCTAAGAAGAATGAGACCGGTGTTTGTGTGTTTTGCATTTATAGCGTGCGATGGAATTGTTTAAGGCGGTCCTTACACCGGAACACCAAATTAACCTATAGCGACATACCGATCTTGGAGATGTTATGACAAAACTACTGAGTTACTTAACACCAATAAGCATCGCTTGATTGCCAGCTGAGCCTCTAATAGACGGGGCTAACTCATTGGTTGTCTCTAGAATTTGATCAGTCTGTGACTGCTTAGAGTTTAGTGCAGTTGTAAGCTTCGGCAGCTAATGCGCTCCTGCTATCTCCAGATTGTACTGCACCAAACAAGATAGATCTTCCCATCTTGCCAGAGGTTGGGTCGATATATATGAGTGTGGAGCCTAGCGAATCTAAACAGCTAATTTTCCCACTTAAGACTTCCGAGCAATCTAGGAGCCGCTCCTCTTCGGACATTCTATAGCTGGAATATTTACCGCCTAATCTAAGTAAAATAGGTGTAGGCTCTATACCCACCTGCCTCCAAGCACCGTTCTCCCATGTAAGCTGTGTTCCCGCCACTTGTGGACAAGTCCAGATTTGTTTCTCTTGCGCTATGACCAAAGGTGATAGAAGTAGCAGTATTAGTGTTGTTAGTTTTTTCATTCTACGCCCTTGTTATGTGTTTTTTCTGTGACTGCTTTGAGCGGTAACTATACTATTAAGCAGAAGCCAGAGGAACTAAACTTGTCTTTCAAGCTATTGATAAAATTAAGTATTAAATAAATTAAGTGTCATCAGCGTTACATTAGGCCAAACTCACCAGCCGCTCTATCCTGCTATTTCCACCCTCATTAAAACCGACCCCAGCTCTGAAAAGAAGCGACTTCATGGTGTTTCCCAGTACTAAATCGAGTATCTTCTTGGTATGCAACAACCTTTAATGGTGCAGTTGCTGCGCGCTGCAACCAGCACTAAACCCTTTTAATTTTTTACCAACATAGCGAGAAGAGTAATAAGCAAACAAACAGGTGGTTGTCTTTGTGGTCAGGTCAAATATTCACTAGATACTGACTCTGCCCTGGGGGGTGTCCATTGCCATTGCCTGGATTGCCAGAAATCTACTGGCTCGGGAAAAGCCACAATCGTACCTATCCCCGAGAAGGATTTGCATTTAGAAGGCACCCTAAAATATTACTCAGTTGTCGGAACTTCAGGGGCGTCCGTCGAACGGGGATTCTGTGAGAACTGTGGGTCACCTGTAATTAGTGCCGTCGTCGGGCCAGCTGAATGGGAAGGTATTAAGTTCATTAAAGCCGGCAGTCTTGATGACTCTTCTTGGATAATTGTAGGAACCAGCATTTGGAAATCAACTGCTAAGCACTGGTCTCCAGCTGAGGCAGGCTTGACAACATTTGAGTATAATCTTGAGGGCTAGTTACTCCACATGAGTAAGGCTATAAATAATACGGAATTAAACCGAGGATGAATGCATACATAATTCTTTTTTCAGCTATAGCATGTGAGGTGATTGGCACTATGCTATTGCCTGCTTCGCAAAGTTTTACAAAAATTATTCCGACAACCTTGTTGACGTTGTCCTACATTTTATCATTTTATCTTCTGGCCTTAATTGCTGAGAAAATTCCCCTGGCGATATTATACGCATCATGGGCTGGATTGGGAGTTTGCCTGGTAGCGGTCTTAAATTATCTATTTTATAAGCAAACGTTAAGCTGGCAGGCAGTAGTGGGGCTATTTTTAATTATTGTTGGAGTATCTCTTGTAAATATATTTAAAGGGGAGCTATAGCTATGAAACTATTAACAACAATAACCCTGCTCTGCTTTTCTATTGCTGCTGATGCTGGAGTGACTCCGCATGAAAATTAATTGTAAACAACTGAGTGTAGAATTTTTAGTCATCTTAATTGCAGTGCCGATAGCCTTGGCGACTGACAACTGGAGGGCGTATGTTGCTGACAAGGCGTTCAATGGCGTTGTCGCGGTATTCACACTGGACAGGTCTCGCTGAATTCAAATTGCGCACTCGATATCAAAGGTGATAACAGATGGGTGGGGCTGTAATGCAGGGTTTTATGCTGAATATTGAGCCTCTATATTCCGTGACTATATTGTCTTTCTATCATTGCTTGACCATGAGGAAACTATGAAAAATCTGCCATTCGCCGTATTTCTATTAGCGCTACTGACTGCCTGTGCAACTGATGATGGCTCTCGATTGAACCCTAATATGATGTCGGATGAAGAAATCGTCGCCTATAACGCGGTTCAGGTTAGGGTCTGGACCGAGATACTGTGTATTCGGGAAGTCTCGATACGCAGTCGTATACGCAAAAGGCACTGCTCGACAGTGTCCCAATGGAACGAGCGAGGGGTATCCGCCGGTGAACAGCTCAATATCATCAGCTTCGGCACACCTCAAATCTTTCGCTAAATTTCTAAATAATCCACTAGAAATGACAATCAATCGTTCAGCCAAGACCCCAGCCGGGGGGCACATGCCCCTAATTCAGGATGGTTCCATTGCCGCCCTATACAGACTATTCTGGACGAACGGTTAATTATCCCTGAGAAAAGCCTATGGAATTACTAACAATAAAAATGCCTCCTTTATTCGCAGGCTTGATGTAATGAGTATAGAACGAACTATCAACGTAATAGGCATATTCGGAGTTATAGGTTCGCTTATATTTGTTGGGTTGCAAATGGATCAATCTCAAAAAATAGCTTTAGCTGCACAACAACAAGCTAGAACTGAGGTGCTTATCGAAATTATTGGAGGATTTGACGAAGGTGATTCAAGCTTTGTGGAATATATGCATGGAATCGTATATGGAACTTACCCAGAAGATACAGCTACGATAAGAGATGCTATATGGCAATTTTGGATGCTTTATGAAAATGACTTTCTTCAATACAAACTTGGCTTAATGGACGCAGAGATCTGGGACGCGAAATTAAAGGCTATGCTGGCGATGTATAATACCTGCAAGTACAGAGACATCACGGATTTGGTTTTAGGGTTTTCGACAAATGAATTATCGGAACTACTCATTGAGTCATCAGAAATTAAATGTCCCTAGTTATCAGAAATTAACTGCTAACTAGCTGTCTCCCCCCTCCCACTTGTCTCAGTAGGTTCGAGCGCACCCCTATACATACTATTGCGGACGAATGGTTAGCCTTTCAGGTATTTTCTGTCACTAAACCGAGCATATGCTTCATAAAAATGTTAATTTTCTAGTGGTGTATAGCAAAAACTGATGGAAAAGAGAGAGGAGAGATACATGCTCATTCGAATTCCAAGTTGGCCAGCGATTGTTCTAGTCCTGTTGTTGCCTTCAGCCGCGTTTGCGCAATTCTGTGAAAGTCTAAATTCATTTTCGCTGCCAAACGTAAAAGTCGATACAGCGGAAGTTGTTGCCGCAGGAAGTTTTTCACCATCGGGCGGCAATCCTAACAGCTCGAGGAGGTATCAGAACTTACCGGCGTTCTGCCGCGTGTTGCTCACTCTCACGCCCACTCCCGATTCAGACATTAAGATGGAATTGTGGCTACCTACGGATAACTGGAATGGCAAGTATCTTGCCGTTGGCAATGGGGCTTTTACGGGAAACGTTCGTCACTCCTCCCTGGCTATGCCATTAAGCCGTGGCTACGCGTCTAGTTCCACCGACACGGGACATCTGGGCAATACAGCGAGTTTCGCTCTTGGCCATCCCCAGAAAGTATACGATTTCGCTTGGCGAGCGGTTCACGAGATGGCCGCGACTTCAAAAGCCTTAATCGACACCTACTATGATGACGGTTTGCGCTATTCCTATTTCA
>CALKDE010000309.1 GCA_938082955.1 uncultured Pseudomonadales bacterium | reverse complement strand
GCTACTCTGGGCAGGTAAATTGTCAAAAATAGAATGCGCGGCCTGTCCCCTCTTCGAAAAATAGAATAAAGTGTTCCTTTACAGTGACATCTGGAGATTTCCCCATGCTTTGCGCACCGAATCGATTCGCTTGCTTGGCTTTTACCGGCATTGCACTGGCTCTGCTATCCAGCTCAACCACGGCGCAACTAGCGGGCCTTGCCTCTTGGCAGGATGACCTCGCTCCTATCACAAACACGAACTGGAACTACGAAACTGCTGCCCACCTGCTAGAACGTGCTGGATTTGGTGGGACACCCGCACAAATAGAAGCGCTAGCTGTCCTGTCCCCAAAAGCGGCAGTGAACAGCCTGGTGAATTTCGACTCAGCAAATAACCGCCACTTGCAAGCCTTCGAGCACTCCGGTATCCACGATGCCGGATTAGAACCCTTTCCACCTAGTCGCCCTGCAACTACAGAGCTAGCTATCGATACTGGAGAAGCCTTAGGAGTAAGAGTAAAACCGGAAGGAAACCGTCGGCTGCAGCCTGTGGTAAATAAGTTCTTCTACTGGCTCAGAGCCAGTAGATTGGAAACCAATCGGGTCGCCTACTGGTGGGCCGATCGTATGGTTGCCTCTACTAACCCACTGCAAGAAAAAATGGCCTTGTTCTGGCATGGCCACTATGCAATCAATGAAAGCAAGGTACGTGACTACCGCAAGCTGTTGAAAGAATTAGAGCTGTTTCACGAGATGGGCACAGGCAGTTTCCGTGACCTCATGGTAGCGGTCGCGCAAGACCCAGCAATGTTATCCTTCCTCGATGCTGGTGTGAATCTGAAAGGCGCCCCGAACGAAAACTTCGCTCGCGAGATAATGGAATTATTCACAATGGGCGTTGGTAACTACTCGGAGACTGATATACGCGAGGCCGCTCGCGCCTTCACCGGCTGGAACTACGTGGATCTGGATTTCGTGATCAACGAGGACCAACACGACAACGACATAAAGAATTTTCTAGGCCACAGCGGAAATTTCGACGGCGTCGAGATTATCGATCTAATTATGGAACAGCCAGTTACAGCTGAATACATCGCCAGCAAGATCTATCGATTCTTCGTGCGAGAAGAGTTGAGCCAAGCTCTAGCCAAAGAATTGGGCAACATTTTACGTGACGCAGACTACGACGTGGCAACTCTCTTGGCTTCCATTTTTATCTCCAAGGATTTTTACAGCGCGCCTTCGGTAGGTAGTCAAATAAAGAGCCCGGTGCAGCTGGCTGTTTCCACCTATCGAAAGCTCGGCTTAGAACGCGCGCCAGGTGTACCTGATTTTAACCGAGCAACCGGCGCACTCAGCCAATCGTTGTTTAGACCACCAACTGTAGCTGGCTGGGCCGGTGGTCGCAGCTGGATGACTCCGGGACTACTACTAGAGCGCGGAAATTTCGCACGCGACGTGTTGTTTCCTGATATTAATTTCGTACCACCAGACAGAGTCAATGGCAGCTCAGAGATTCGCAGCGTTGCCGATCGTATTCGACAAGGTTTGGATATCACCTCCGCTACTCAGCCATCCTCGCTAGGCGAGGGAGGCATCATGGCAGAGTCTAATATGTTGGCGGACCGTGACGAAGAATTTAACACCCGTTACGGAAGTTTTCGTGGCTGGCAGATGGCGATCGAAAGAGTAATACCTATACCCCGCCACACGGCCCGACTCAACCTCAGCAAAATGCTTGACGAGAACGGTGTAGAGAATACCAGCGAGGCGGTTGACTATCTGCTCGCCAGATTCATGCGCGTGCAACCAGACAATAGCACTAGAGGCATGTTGATAAACTTCCTCGATGAGGACCTTGGCACAACGAGTATTACCGAAGCGCAATCTTATATGGAAGATTCGCTTCGCTTGGTGCTGCACTTGATAATGAGTCAGCCCGAGTTTCAATTGGGCTAATTCTATAAACAGTTAACTGATAAAAAGTTAATGAGGCCAGACCATGAAGAGAAATAGAAAAGACAAAACACTAGATCGACGCGAACTACTAGCTGGCATGGCTGGCCTGAGCGCGATGAGCATGGTGCCACCCGCCTTTGCCCAAGCTGCCCAAGCTGCCGCTACACAGGCTGCTGCAAGCGGTAAGATTCTGGTCATACTCGAGCTCTCCGGCGGCAACGATGGCTTGAACACTGTCGTACCCTACGCCGACGATGCCTATTATCGACAGCGGCCTAATATAGGTATTCCCAAGAACGAATTGCGCATCATCGACGACCACTTTGGATTCAACCCTGGCATGGCTGGTTTCGAGAGTCTCTACAAAGACGGCAAGATGGCTATTGTTCATGGCTGCGGTTACGAAAACCCGTCCTATTCTCATTTCACCTCCATGGCCTACTGGCACACAGCGGCACCTAACAGCGGCGACGAGTATGGCTGGGTTGGCAAGCTCGCCGACTCGATAGCGCCATCAGCACCTTCAAACTATTTGGTGAACATCGGCTCGAAACAATCATTGGCGGTGAAAAGCGAGAAACATGTGCCGGTTGTGTTCGATGACCCGAATCGGTTCATGCGTGAAGCTTTCGCCGCAGAAAAAGAAGCGCTAGATGTAGTGCCGGATATCGGCGAGATAGAAAATCCTTCACGTCGCTTCCTATTAGACATCGCCCGTGGTGCCAACGATGCCTCCGCATTAGTGCGTGATGCCTGGTCGAGATACGACTCACCGGTTGATTACGGCGTGAACGATCTGGACCTGCAGAAGGTCGTCGCACTTGTAGATGCCGGCATGCCAACTAGCCTCTACTACGTGTCCTATAGAAATAATTCTTTTGACACACACGTGTTTCAAAACAACCTACATCGTAGATTGTTAACTTACACTTCCGATGCCGTAGCTGGTTTCATGAGAGACTTGGAACGCATCGGTCGCGCCGATGATGTAGCGCTGATGATCTTCTCGGAATTTGGCCGTCGTGTCCCCGAGAACGTAAGCCTCGGCACAGACCATGGGGCAGCTAATGCCATGTTCGTTGTCGGCAATCAGGTTAAGGGCGGCCACTACGGCAAACTGCCTAGTCTTACCGAGCTAGCAGATGGTGACAACTTGGCCTACACCACCGATTTTAGAAAAGTCTACCAATCAATTACACAGGGTTGGCTAGGGCATAATGATTCGGCGAATTTATTAGGCGGAGACTTTGGCACTTTTGATTTGTTCAGCTAGCATTTACTAATTACTAACTACCTACTACTGATATGAATTTTGGCATTACAAAGACAATTCCCGCATCCAGGGGCGATGAAGGAATTGACTCACTCTTTGATGGGTCTCGCGCGGAATTTGAATTCCACATGGCGGGCACACCGTCTAAGTTAAACGTGGGCGATTTTGTTTATACAATTTTCAACGATCAACTCAGAGGCAGGCTTTGTATTCGCGAGCTGATTGGCGGCGCGGTGAACCCAAAGTCAGGCAAGCCAAGGACGTTAATAATCGTGGATTGT
>CALKDE010000308.1 GCA_938082955.1 uncultured Pseudomonadales bacterium | reverse complement strand
CCAAACCAAGTCCCAGTAAGAGGTGGCAGAGAATCAAGCACCTCGCTGATCGGCATCATTCAGCAGGCAATGGCGAAATTTCTGAATATTGGCTTTCAACTCGATGAGATCGACTACACCCAGTCGAATTTTCTTCATGCTGATCTGACGCCTTCGCAGCTGGACGATTTGATGGCTAGCAAGAATGAGAACTTCTTTACTGTGTTTCTGAATCTTGCCAAGGCGCAGATTGCACAACAAAATGCCTCGCACGAGGAACCGCTGTCTTGGTTTACCGTGTTGTCCCTCATAAATGCAATGAACTCCGAGGATCAGGCCAGTGCTGTTAAGTTACTGCTTGCTCAGGAGCTCGGCCGTCGCGGGGGTGTGATAGTCAGTGAGGAGTTAGAACAACAGCTCACACTACTGGGCGACCGCAACAAGGCGGCTCTGCGAGTATTGAGTGAAGCATTACACAATCCAGATTTTCAGCGGATTAGTATATTCTATGGGGCTGCCCATATGCCGGGAATCGAGCGTGAAATCAGCGCCACAATGGGCTTCGCCCGTACCGGGCTGGAATGGCAATCTGCCTGGGTGGTTCCCTAAGCCTTCCCTTAAACAATTGAAATTGCTCGCTTTACCCCGTTTAGACAATAATCAGAGGCACCCTAGGTTTTTTCGGTTGACTAAGGGCGTATTAACCGGACAATGGGTTCACCGTTTCGCAATCGGGGCGTCCTCTCAATGACCAGTTCTTGAGAAGATGAGGGGCAAGAGCTGCAGCGAGCAGCACCGGGAGGTAACTACAAGCTTCCGTCGTAAAACAAATTTCGAGAGTGACATTATTTAACTAGGTGGATTTAAAATGAAAAAACTATTAAGCGGATTGCTAGTCCTATCTCTTTCAGTATTAGTTGGATGTGCGGCCGGCGGCCCACCTCCTGCAGCTGGTGTTTGGGATGCCTCTATTACCTCACCATTGGGTGAGCTTCCAGTCGTTCTTACAATGAACGCAGACGGTAGCGGCGAGATGGCATCAGACGTCTTGAACGCGCCTCTTTCTGGCATCGTCTATGCTGACAACACAGCTGCTTTTACGGCTGAGATTTCAATACAAGGCCAGGAAATTGTTTTGGATTTCACGGGAGCTGCTGAAGGCGACACTATGACCGGTGAATTCGGTAGTGACTTCGGTGCGATGGGCGTTACGGCTACACGTCAGTAAGTTTTATAGGTTTGAAAAAAAGGGTCGCTTAGCGACCCTTTTTTATGTGCGAGGTTATCTTTAGATAACACTGAAGCGCAATTGCTCTTCGACAAGTTCCAGATTCTGCTTCGCGTTCGGGCTGTTAGGATGCACCTCGATAAGATCCTCGAAGGCTCTCTTAGCTTTACTCAATTCTTTTCTTTGAATCAACACCATCCCAAGTCCGGATAGAGCCCCGAAATGTCTTGGCTCAAGCTCGAGCGTCTTGTGAATATCACTCACTGAGGCATCCAGGTTTCCTAACACATAGTGCAAGGTGGCGCGCTTGTTCCAGCCCTCAGCATAATCAGGAAAAATGTCGGTAAGGCGATTGAAAACAACCATCGCTTCAGCGTAGCGTTGAGTATTCATTCTCTGTGTGCCAACGAGCATCAACTGTTGTACGTCTGCATTGGCATGCTGCAACCAGATCTCCCATATCTGACTCTCGGTGATCTGGATAGTGCGAGCATTTTCTGCTTCTTGGAGAGCCGCAAATAGATCGTCTAGGCGCTCATCGGTTTGATCCGCATGCAGAAAATTACTTGTCAGCGAAATAGCCAGAATAAGTAGTAGGCGTGAAATCATGAGCTGCCCTCATCAATCAGTCACAATTCAATTAGAGGGAATCGTGAATAGGGAATTTATGCCAGTATAGCCCTCAGTCCAAGCCGTTGGCTAGAAATGGTCTGCCGATGCGTTGTGCCAATCGTCGCGATAGCTATTGGGAATATTGTCAGTATGCAGCTGCTTCTCGACTAAGGCTTCGTATATCTCATCGAAGTTTTTCGCTCTGCCCTCAAAACGGCTGAAGAGATCCGAAGGGGAGAGATTATCTGGATCGCTGAACCCCATCGCTCCGCAAAGTTCCATGAAGGCATGCACGGTTGCCCCGTGAAAATTCTTAACTCGTATCGACTTCTCATCTACGTCGATAGCTTTGGCCCGGGATGAATTTTGTGTCGCAATTCCCGTGGGACAGTTGTTGGTATTGCAGGCCTTTGCCTGCACACAGCCCAGTGCCATCATCATAGATCGTGCGGCGTTTACCGTATCGGCACCGACGATAATCTTCTCAAGCATATCGAAGCCGGTAGCGGTCTGGCCCGCACTGATGAGCCGAATTTGGTCGCGCAGCCCCGCGCCAATAAGTACCTGGTTGATGTAATAAGTCGCCTCGATGCAGGGTGTGCCGAGGCGATTAGAAAATTCTACCGGAGCGGCACCGGTGCCGCCCTCGGCGCCGTCGATCGTAATGAAATCAGGTAGAACCTTTGTCTCCAGCATCGCCTTCACGATTGCCATGAACTCCACCTTCTTTCCTAAGCAGAGTTTGAAACCAACTGGCTTGCCGCCGCTAAGCTTGCGCAGGCGTTGCACAAACTCTAGTAGCCCCTTGGGGGTCTCAAACTCAGGATGGGTGGGGGGTGAGTTGACCGTCTTGCCAACCTCCACCAATCTTATCTCGGCGATCTCTTGTGTCACTTTTGCGCCTGGAAGAACGCCACCATGAGAGGGCTTCGCACCTTGGGATAACTTAATTTCGATCATCTTTACAACATCATTGCCGGCGCGCTTTGCGAAGGCCTCATCGTTGAACGAGCCATCCTTATTGCGGCAACCAAAATACGCTGTACCTATCTGCCAGATAATGTCTCCACCGTGTGCCAGATGATATTTGCTCATGCCACCTTCACCGGTGTTGTGGCAAAATTTTCCCAACGCCGCCCCTTTGTTGAGTGCAGCTATGGCATTGGAGCTGAGTGCGCCAAAACTCATGGCGGAAATATTGAGTCGCGATGCACTATAGGGTTTTTGACATTGCGTTCCGCCGAAATCGACTCGCATATTTTCTTCGGCTACTTCTTTAACCACCATCGAATGAGTCAGGCTACGGTAGCCTTCGGCGACAATCTCCTGCTCCGTGCCAAAGGGCAGCGTATCGCTGGTGCTTTTCGCGCGGCGATAGATTAAGTTTCTGCGTTCGCGTGAAAACGGCTTCTCTTCAACATTGTTCGCGATGAAATACTGCTGAATCTCCGGGCGTATGTACTCCAGCGCATAACGGATATTTGCCAATACAGGGTAGTTACGTCGCAGGTTGCTGATGCAGAACAATAGCTCGTAGCCGCCAATCAGCGCCCAAGCAAGACAGGCCAGAAACACGGTCAGGGCAAGGGGTGCATCGCTCAGATCGTCGAGAGCGAGAGAACCTGCGCTGCTAGAGAGTAGCCAGCCCGCGCTAAGTGGGAGAAGGAGTAGAGTGATTAACCAGTACAGCCTAACTACAGGAGTCATACGCGAACCTCAAAAGAATGATGGCTTGTCCCTGCTCGCGAGATTATTGGCTGTAGGTGATTCGGGGCTTTTATTTGCAGGCTCAAATCCAGTCATATCAAAGGAAGCATAGATCTAAAAGTTTAGCACCAGAGTGATAGCGGTTTCAGTGTCTGTTTTCTTTCGGCTAATAGGAACCACTGTTTGATGTTTTACTTTCACCGAAAATTTAAGAGAGAGGTTCTCGAGGATGTCTGTTTGGATGCCGGTCTCGAAGCGATAGATACTGCTGTCGCTACCTGTTTCGATGCTGAAGTCTTGGATAAAATCAGCCGATTCGGACACATTCCAATTATAGTTGGCGGCTAGACGCGCGATGGCCACGCTTTCCGTGTTCAGCTTAGTTTCTGATCGACGTACACCGAAACCAGCGGTCAGTCCCAGAGCCATATTTCCTCTGTTCTGCAGTATGTTTCGACCATAATTGACGGTGATATCTGCCTGGCTATCGAAACCGCTAAATTTATCATTTTCATAACCGATGCGGCCCTGTATATAACTATCTGGATTGGTCGTGTAGTTGGCGCTGCCGGTGTGATAGAGGCGTTGCGCATTCGATATGCCATCTTGGGAGGAGCGAAAGCCATCACTCGTGAATTGATAGTCCCAGTCCTCAGCTTGATCCCAATCAACAGTGACCTTATATTTTACGTTCTCGTTTTTCGTGTTACCGGAAGTAAAAATAGCGCCCAATTCCAATTGCGTCGCAATGCTAGATTCTTCCTGACCGGAAGCGCCAAGACTGAAAATGGCAAGCAGGTTGCATAGGCTGTATGCAAAGATATTTTTCATTTTGACTATCCCTAAGTAGTGAAGGCGCAGGATTTTACATACAGCTATTATAAATAGCTATTTGCCGGCTCACATAGTTGGGCGAAAGCGGATAAAACCAGACGCAAACGCGAGTTCCCTAGTACCCAACTTTGCTGGAATTGGCTGTCTATATGGGGTATAAGGCTGCAGTATGTTGCTCCTTACGGCTTTTTCCCATTTATTTCTAGCCTAGATTTCAGTGTCAAAATCTATCGATGAAAACTCTCTATCTTCTGCGTCATGCGAAATCCAGCTGGGACAATCCTGATCTGAAAGACTTCGAGCGGCCGCTGGCTGATCGTGGTATTAATGACTTGCCGGTTATGGCTGAGCGCTTCAAGGCGAAAAATGGACGTGTGGGCTGCATTATCTGTAGCCCAGCCGTGCGAACCAAAACAACCGCGAAGATGTTTGCCAAGCTGATTGGCTTTCCCAGTGATGAGGTTGGCAGTAATCCAGAGCTATACTTCGCCGGGTCCAATATGTTTCTTAAAGCCGCCAGTTTGTTAGATGATGAATGTGATGCTGTGATGCTGGTGGGGCACAACCCAGCTATTACCGACTTCGTGAATGACATAGCGAACGGCAATATTGACAATATTCCTACCTGCGGTTTAGTGCAGCTGAGTCTGCCGATCGGCGCCTGGTCAGAAATAGAATTTTCCAGCGCCGAACTTGTCGATTTCGACTACCCCAAAAAATTAGCGAGAGAGCAATGAACTTCAAGACTGTGAAAATATTCTTAACTCTATTTGGCATTATCTCTTTGGCAAACTGCACCGATCAGGCGACAGCCTCACAAACAGACGGCGTGAGTGTGCTGCCCTCAAACGCAAGTAGTGAAGAGGCATCGGAACAAGTGGGTGTCAAGCGTTGGAATAGCGTCGAACAAGTTGCGCTTGGGCGCGAAGTGTTCACGCAGAATTGCGCCGTGTGCCATGGTGCACAGGCGCAAGGCATTGTCGGTGATTGGCGCGAAAAACTAGATGACGGTTCGTTTCCACCACCGCCTCTGAACGGCTCAGCACATGCATGGCATCACCCTCAGGAAGTATTGCTTCGAGTAATAGACTACGGTGGGGAGGCTATGGGTGGGAAAATGCCAGCATTCATCGATGTGCTAGAGCAAGATGAGAAGCTAGCGGCAGTCGCCTATTTCCAGAGTTTCTGGACCGATGAGATCTATCAACAGTGGATGCAAATGGGTGGAACGAATTAAGACCTCATTCGCGTTAGCTTTATTGCTCTTGACCAGTTG
>CALKDE010000307.1 GCA_938082955.1 uncultured Pseudomonadales bacterium | reverse complement strand
TCATCTGCTGTGCCTTGATCTACTAACATAGGTAGATGGGTTGTGGCCTTGGCGATTAAAGCGGCGGAGTCATATTCTTGCCATGTAGAAACGTCCTCGCCTAGGTAACGCTTAAAAGCTTTGCATCCCCAAGGACAGTTCATGGGAGATACTATCGGTGCGAAGGCAGATACCGATTTGTATTGGTCAGGATTCTTTAGCGCTATGCTCAATGCGCCATGGCCACCCATAGAGTGGCCGAATATTGACTGCCGCGATGGATCTACGGGAAAGGTATCATTGATGAGGGCCGGTAACTCCTGAGTGACGTAGTCATACATTTTATAGTGTTTGTTCCACGGGGCCTGAGTAGCGTTGAGATAGAAACCTGCTCCAAGACCAAAGTCATACGCCTGCTCTGGGTCGTCGGGCACATCTTCGCCTCTTGGGCTGGTGTCTCCCATAACGATAGCGAGCCCAAGCTGAGATGCGACGCGCTGCGCGCCAGCCTTTATTACGAAATTCTCGTCAGTCCCTGTTAATCCCGACAACCAATACAGAACCGGTACCCGCCCTTCGCTCACCTGCGGCGGCAGATAAATCGAAAAATGCATGTCACAGGACAGCGTTTCTGACTTGTGTTTATAACGGCGTTGCTCACCGCCGAACATTTTGTTGCATGCAATACTTTCCATAAATTCAACTCGATTACTTTATTCAGACTGGGGTTTGTGACTACTTCCTAATCATGAAGCTTTCTTCAATTGGGTTCCAGCGACTAGGCTTGTCGATTTTCGTTACTTTCATCGGCTTTAGAACTGTCGGTTCTAACAAGGCCTCGAACTGCTCTACATCTTGGTTGCTAGGGTCTAACCATCTTGAGACTATGTCTTTGTCTTCGAAATCTATCATCAATGGCAGTGACTTGGGATGAATCTCGTCCCACTGCGGACTCAAAGGGGGCAGTGTAATAATCGACGCGGAATAGATTACTTCGCCGCTATCCTTGTTTAGATACTCTTTAAACAAACCGCCGAACGCGATGGCTGAGCCTTCTAGCTCGATCTTATGATAGGTCTTTTTATCGCCCAAGCCTTCTACAAAGGCACTGGCGGGAATCAGGCACCTCGACTCTCGAAAGGGCCTGTAGGCTAGAGCGCGTTTGCTAAAGAGTTTATCTGAACGCGAATTGAAGCTGGCATATTTGTAATTGGGTTTGAGCGTCTCATTATCCAAAAACAGCCACCACGTGGCTGTAGAAACCACGCGCTCTCCCGCGCGCTCATGAACTATCGCGATGTCGCCACCCGGCGCGATATCGTCGCTGGCATGTTCATCGTAGAGTTCTATACCCAGAGACTTGCACAGCCACTGCACCTGAGGACTATCGATCAAATTAAATCTTCCACACACGGCTTTTACTCATTAGTGCTTAAAATGGTAGAGTCGAATCATTGCTCGAAAACAACCCACTAAGTCTAGCTAAAAATAACAAAGGTACTACTATGACTAAGATCGAGATATCCACTTTCACTTATCAGCCACTTTTAACCGGATTAAAGCACAGCTATCTATCTGTGCTATGCCTAGCTACCAGTCTAGCTACCTTGCCCAGCAGTAGCTTGGCCCAGGCAACTTCTTTAGAGCAAATTCAGGCTTGTGAGGCGCTGCAACAGGTCCGCAATCTTACCATCACTGCAGCAACCGTGAGAGAAAACGATCAATCGGACTCTCCTTATTGCTACGTGCGCGGCATCATCTCTCCCGCCATTCACTTTCACGCACAGTTACCCCTGATCGGCAATTGGAACGGGCGCTTTCTGCAATGGGGCGATGGCGGCAAGGACGGTGATCTAGACTTTGCCAACCACAGAGTAGCCGAAGGCTACGCAGTGACGAACAGCAATACCGGTCACGACAGTGGCACCGAACCCGGTTCGGCTTTCGGCTATAACAACCGCCAGGCAGAGATTGACTTCGGGTACCGTGCAGTGCACCTAACGGTCATGGCCGGTAAAACGTTGGTAAACAGCTACTACAATAGAGCCCCTGACTACTCCTACTTCGAGGGCTGCTCCACTGGCGGACGCCAGGGTCTTATGGAGGCACAGAGATACCCGAACGATTTCGACGGCATCGTCGCTGGCGCGCCGGTTAACTACTATCAGGCGATGAATGCGGCAGGCACCTGGAATCTGCAGCGCATGTTCAAGGACAACTTCGCTGGAAATCTCGCGATCGATAGCAACGGCGACGGACAACGAGATAGCGTAGAACTCGTTCGAATACTCAATGCGGCGGTTCTACAGAAGTGCGATGCCAACGATGGTATACGTGACGGCGTACTGAACAATCCACTAGCCTGCGACTTCAATCCAAACTCAGATCTATCCGACTTTATGTGCCCCTCATCATCCACCGGTGGCGCATGTTTTAACCAAGCACAAATCCAGACCATCGCGGACTTCTATAGCGGCCCCTACGACAGCAACGGCACCATCATTTACCCTGGCAAGACCAAGGGATCGGAACTCGACTGGATTGGTCTATTCGTACCTAGTGAAAGCAACGGCATGGCGCCCGGCATGCTGCGAGGCCCCGCCGGTGACCACGTTAACTACCTCTTCTATGAACAAGACCCCGGCGTAACGATACCCAATCTAAACGATACTACTTACTCAGCACGAACCGGTGGCATGAACCCGGAATTTCACTGGCTAGATTTCAACGTAGACGATTTCACCAACGGTGATGCTGAATTAATGAGTTCGATCATGGACGCGACCGACCCTGACCTTTCCAGCTTCCTAAAGAGCCGCGGCGGCAAGCTCATCGTCTATCACGGACTCAACGATGCACTCTCTGTCGCTACCGCGACAGTTAACTACTTCAACGATATGGTAGACACGACCTTTGCTGGCAGCTTCAACGACGCTAACGATTCCTCCCGCCTATTCCTAGCCCCCGGCATGGGCCACTGCGGTGGTGGCCCTGGCCCCAACAACTGGGACAAACTCGTTCCACTAGTGGACTGGGTCGAGAATGGAGTAGCACCAGAATCACTGACTGCGACGCATAGCACTGATGGCAACATCGACGATGAAAGATTGCTCTGCACGTTTCCACAACAAGCGAGGTACAGCGGCCCTGCTGGCGAAGAGAATGATCCGCAGAATTGGATTGCAGAAAATTTTAGTTGCCAATGAGCAGCAAAATTCTATTCGCCGATACAAAATAGTACCTCTATGCAATATCTGGCACTAAAATATCTGGCACTAAATAGTGTGTTAGTTGTCTGTCTTTTATCAGCTTGTATTGTCGGCGAAGAACTTCCAAAATTAATGGCGCTTGTCCTAACTGCTGCCTGTTTATGATTGCTCTCTTCTTTATATATTGGAAGGAATATTCTAGACCTCATTCTCTGAGTTTTCAAAAAAGTACCCGGGGGAATTTTCCCTACCATTATCGACCTTTGTGGGCGGCGTTGCTTACCTCGGTACCAATAGCCCTAGCATGGACAGGAAGCGCTAGGCACTCCCATGATTAAGGGCGTAATGTGTTGCCAGCATTAAGGGATATCTGTAAGTGAACTCAATTATCAGAAAGAAAGCAGTATTAGAAAAATGAAAAATAAATTTATCCCTCTTACTGTTTTTTTTATTGGCTTGACGACCATCCTTCAAGCTCGTGCAGATGTATCGTTAATGGCCGCCCGTGTAGGGGCAGAGGATGTGCTTGTCGCTGCGCAATTTTATGTAAAAGCGTTCGGCCTAATCGAGGTGGATCGTCTCGAGCTTGCTAGTGGACAAGCCGAGTTGATTCTAGGGTTTATAGGAGATAACAAGCAGTCGGTTGCCAATATGGGTCCCGGGATAGCCATTTTGGAGCGAGAGTCAGATGCTGACGCCGAATCTATGCCGCACATAATTTTTCGAGTAAGCGACATTAACGCGGTTTACTCCAAAGCGATTGAGCTTGGCGGCACAGAAGTTCAAGAGCCTATGGCTATAAACGACCTAGGCATTACAATTGCTATGCTTAGGGATCCCGCCGGTAATACTATCGAGCTACTTCAGCAGCTTTAACAAAGAGTAATCTCGGATTATTACGTTAAGATTGGCTTTCTACGAAAATAGTCATTACTTAAGGGTATCTATAGGGCAAGACCCACACATAACGAACAAACCATAAAGAAAGCGCTGCGCGCGCAGATTGAGAAATAGAAATGACCGATTGTATTAGTTGCCGTAGTAAAGTTGAGTGCAAAAAAATAGATGCCGCAGATCGACTACTGATGAACTGCCAGAAATGTGGAACTTATGATATTTCTCGGCCCGCTATTAGTAGAGTAAACAGAAACCGATCCGAAATGCGAAGACTTGTCACTGCACTTGGCAGGGCACGAGTAAGCAACAAAATTCTAGTAGTAACGGTTGTGCCAGGTACTGGTCTTAAATTTAAGGACGGTGGCGAAGTTTCCTAACAATAAAATTGAAAAGCAACCGAGCTATGTCCCTTTTATTAATTCAGGAGAATTACATGAGAAAAATAACCACCTGTGTTGCAGTGTGCTGTTCACTATTTGCCGCTACTGCAGCCTTGTCTCAGGAAAAGGCCGCAGTAACGCTGATACAGGGAGCCAAATATGTTGCCCTTGGCAGCTCCTTCGCAGCAGGACCAGGCGTTGCTACTCAATTGGGCTCCTGTGGACGCTCGGATCACAACTACCCGCACCTCGTGGCAGCCGCTTTGGATCTCACGCTCACCGATGTGAGCTGCAACGGCGCGACCATTCCCAATATTGTTAACACCTCTCAACGTGGTGCTGCCCCACAGATCGATGCCGTAAGCAGCAATACGGCGCTGGTGACTGTCACCATCGGTGGCAATGATATTAGATACACCTCATCGACTTTCGCCTGCGCCGGAACAGCGCCAGACGAGGCCTGCACTACCAATCTCGATCAGGCAGCGATCGGCGAGGCTGTAAAGCAACTTCCTGCCCAGCTTGGAGCTATGCTCGATGCCATTCAGGCGAAGGCACCACAGGCCAGCATCGTGCTGGTTGCCTATCCGCGCGTCTTCCCCATCGATGCAATAAACTGCCGCGAGCTTGAGTTAAGTTCCAACGACACCATCTATCTAGCCGCTCTGGGCCGAAGACTCGAGGAAGCCTTCGTCAGTGCAACATCAAGCCGGCAGAGCCTTATTGCTGACGCCTATGTTCTCGCCGAAGGGCATGGCCCCTGCGCTATGACTGGGCGCTGGATCAATGGCGCCCAAGCTACGGACACCGGCATTCGTTTTCACCCTACCGCCGAAGGACACATGGAGATGGCCCGACTTGTACTGGCCGCACTGGGTAGTACATCCGAGTGAAAAAGGAAGCAACTTAGCTGCCTCCTAAGTTAATTAAACGTTAGGTGTATCATCATCCTCGTAGGCTTTATTACCGCTGACGTGTCTTTGTGGCATTCCTATATTAGGAATACAAAACATAGGAAAAATGCTTGAACCCTGGCCGACATACAACTAGTTAGCGAAGAAGCAAAGATCGCATTTATCAATAGATACGCGGCGAATAGGGAGTATACGAAACAAAGGGCAGGCAGCTCTCCCTCTGGCCTGAAAGAGCTTTAGCCAGCAACAGCTTTTCAAACACCCATTCGAGACAGTCTCTGAGCCCTATGGACTGGCTCATACGTTCCTATTTCCCTCAGTTAGTGGTAATTTCTCCTACTACTTTTAGTTAATCTAATTGTTAGCACAAACCCTATAAGAATAAACGCGCCAAGAGGTAGCTATGAAACTCGGCCACAAGACTTTTTCCAAACTTATAACGATCTTCGCTTGCACACTCACGCTGGTTTTTTCTGTCAGCGCAGTGGCACAGTCTGGTACCTTTAGAGCTAGGTTGTCACCGATGCCTACTACCCCACAGACGGTTACTACGATAACCGGTGAGGGCGAGGTGATTCTGACACTAGAGGGTAATACGCTCACTGTCCGCGGCAACTTCGCCGGCATGAACTCGGCCGCCACCATGGCGCATGTGCACAATGGTCCACCGGCACAGCCCGGCCCGGTCGTGCATCAGCTAGAGATAACCAAGATGCCGGCTGGCGAGATCAGCGCGGTGCTGGAGCTCACTGATGAACAGGTCTCGGCTTTGAATAATAATGCGCTGTATATCCAAGTGCACAGCGAAACAAACCCTCCCGGCGAGCTGCGCGGTTGGGTTTTTGCCAGAAATTAATCGAGGTCTAGCATGAAAATAATCAATAAGAACACTGCTCGCGCACTTCTCGCGTCTGCCCTAGTGCTGCTACTTGCTGCCTGCGGGGGAGAGAGCACTGCGCCGGCAGCTTCAGACGCCTCCGTGACGTTTAACTCGCAAGCGGAAACTGGCGCTGACGCATTCGCCAGCAACTGCGCTGCCTGCCATGGCGCGAACTTAGAGGGCACTACACTGGGCCCGATACTTTCCGGAAATTCTTTTGTGCAGCGATGGGGCACACAAACTCCAGCCCTGCTATTGAATAATATTCAGGCGAATATGCCCCCCGGCGGGAACGACGGCATAAGCGATGAGGATTACACTAATATTGTCGCACATATACTGTCCTCCAACGGTGTTGACGCGGTTACCGAGGCGCTCACCGCGAGCACAGATTTTGAAATTGCTGACAATATCTCTCAAGTTGTTGCACGGCGCTCGCGCCCCGAACCAGAGCCTCCACAAGGTGTCACGGTCGCCGGCACTATAGAGAACTTCACTCCCGTTACCGATGCCATGCTGGAAAACCCAGACCCGGCCGACTGGCCTATGCACCGCCGCAACTACTACGGCCATAGTTACAGCCCACTGAGTCAAATCAACACCGACAACGTAGGCGGCATGACCCTTGAATGGGTTTGGAACATGTATGAGGGCGATTCGGAACCTGCCCCGCTTGTCTATGACGGCATCATGTACCTGATTAATCCAGGCAATGTCATCCAGGCTCTGGACGCAGCTACTGGTGAGCTTATTTGGGAGAACTGGGCAGGCCCGGCGAATCGTCAGGACATGCGCAATATTGCTATCTATAACGACAAGATCATTCAAGCTACTACCGATGCAAGGTTAGTCGCTCTAGATGCCCGCACCGGCGAGCAGGTTTGGGAAACTGAGGTTGCCGACTCCAGCAAGGGCTTCTCTAATTCTAGCGGACCCATCGTCGCCGACGGCAAGGTCATTCTTGGTCTCGCCGGTTGCGCACGATATATACCTGAGGATTGCTACATCAGCGCACACGATGCCAACACTGGCGAGCTTGAGTGGCGCTTCAATACTATTGCTAAGGCGAATGGGCCCGGCGGCGACACCTGGGGCGAGCTACCTGATTTATTTCGTGCCGGTGGCGAAACATGGATTACTGGCAGCTACGACCCTGACCTCAAGTTGACCTACTGGGGCACTGCACAGCAAAAGCCTTGGGTACCTGTTAGCCGTCATTTAACGATCAATGACGTGGGTCTGTTCACCAATTCAACGGTTGCTGTAAGCACCGACACGGGTGAGCTTGATTGGTTCTTCCAACACGTACCCGCCGAGGCGCTAGATCTGGATGAAGTATTCGAGCGCATCCTTGTAAACCGCGGCGACGACAAATTAGTGTTCTCGCTAGGCAAGTACGGCATCCTATGGAAGAACGACAGAGTCTCGGGTGAATTTCAGGCATACAAGGAAACTGTTTTTCAAAATGCCTTTACCGACATCGACGATGAGACTGGCCTGGTCACTTACCGCGAAGACATTCAGAATGCGAAGCTAAACGAATGGACTTCAGCCTGCCCGAGCAGCGCCGGAGGTAAAGACTGGCATTCAATGACCTACCATCCGCCTACTGGGACCATGATCGCCCCGCTCAGCCAAACCTGTCTAGAGAACGCGGCACGAGAAGTGGCGTTAGTGCAAGGTGGTGGTGGTCTGGCTGCTAGCCGTAAATTCTTCGAGATGCCCGGAACAGACGGCAACCTCGGCAAGATCGGCGCCTATAACGTAGATACCATGGAAGAAGTATGGAGCTATCAGCAACGCGCATCCTTTCATACTGGCACGATGTCCACCGGCGGCAATCTGGTATTCGTTGGCGATCTGGACCGACGTTTTAAGGCCTTCGATGTAACTACCGGCGAGATCGTTTGGGAAACTAGACTGGGAACATCTGTTCAGGGACATCCAGTTTCCTTTGCTGTTGATGGCAAACAATATATCGCAGTAACAGCGGCGCTTGGCGGCACTAGCCCGCGCGCAGTTCCCGGTGTAATTCTTACAGAGATCAAATATCCACGTTCGGGAAACGCAGTCTATGTATTTGCTCTTGCTGACTAGACGCGATTAGTCACCCTAAGCGGAGTTCAACGCCTATTACCACAAGGGGAATTGCTAAAAATGAAATTAAGAAATCATGTATTAGGAATGCTTGGATTGGGCCTGCTCGTTGCCTGCGGCGGTGAGAACGAGATTGAAGAAGAGAGTGTAGTTGAGAGTGCAGCCACCTCTGTTGCCAGCTTCAGCTCACAAGCCGAAGCTGGAGTCCAAGCTTACTCCGCGAACTGCGCGGCCTGCCATGGTGCTAGTCTCGAAGGCAGCGCGCTAGGCCCGATACTAACCGGGCAAGCATTTCTTGCAAGTTGGGGGATGCAATCGCCGGGTGACTTCTATAACTACATCAAAGCGAACATGCCTCCGGGTGAGAATGCTGCTATTAGCGATGATGACTATATCAATATCGTCGCTCACGTCATGCGCAGAAGCGGAGTCATCGACAGCAATCCCCTGCTAACAGCAAGTTCGGATTACCCCTTAGCGATCAATATTCCCAGTGCAGCGAATTTGATTGCCCCGCCGGAAAGCATTGCACCTACTGGTGTAATCCTTCCTGGCACTGTCGAAAATTTTCGGCCGATCTCCGATGCGATGCTCACCAACCCGGCTCCGGGTGACTGGCCGATGTTGCGCCGCAACTATCAGGCCTGGAGCTATAGTCCTTTGGATCAGATCAATGTTGACAACGTGGGTGACCTGCGATTGGAATGGGTCTGGAGTATGCATGATGGTGACTCGGAACCTTCGCCGCTGGTGTACGACGGCACCATCTATCTGATCAATCCTAGCAACATAATTCAAGCATTGGATGGGAAGACTGGCGAGCTAATCTGGGAGCATCACGCGGGTCCTGAAGATAGCGAGGACATGCGCAACATCGCCATCTATGAGGATAAGATTATTCACGCCACAACCGATGCTCGATTATTGGCACTCGATGCACGTACAGGCGAACCAGTTTGGGAAACAGAAATCGCCGATGGCAGCAAGGGCTTCGGGAATTCCAGCGGACCTATAGTAGCCGACGGCAAAATCATCCAGGGCCTTTTAGGTTGCTCTCGCTACATCGAGGAAGACTGCTATATCAGCGCGGTAGATGCAGACAACGGTGAGGTGCTATGGCGCTTCAACACCATCGCCGAAAGTGGTGATTCTGGCGGTGATACTTGGGGCAACATAGATGACATGTTTCGTGCAGGCGGCGAAACTTGGATTACAGGAAGTTACGATCCTGAGCTAAAAATCACCTATTGGGGAACCGCACAGCAAAAACCGTGGATGCCGGCCAGTCGAAATCTCTCCATTTTCGATACCGGTCTATTCACCAATTCCACCGTAGCCATCAATGTGGATGACGGCTCTCTGGATTGGTTTTTCCAGCACGTGCCCGCCGAGGCGCTGGATCTTGACGAGGTATTCGAACGTGTCCTGATTGACCGTGGCGATGACAAACTCGTTTTCTCAATCGGCAAGCACGGCATTCTGTGGAAGCACGATAGAGTGAGTGGTGAGTTCATCTCCCACCTGGAGACTATCTTCCAGAACGTGTTCACTAACATAGACTCTGTGACTGGGGCTGTAACCTACCGTGATGACATTGCCAATGCGCAACTGGACGAATGGCTAAGCGTTTGCCCGAGCACAGCCGGTGGAAAAGACTGGCACTCCATGACCTATCACGAACCTAGCGCGAATCTGATTATTCCTCTGAGTCAGTCTTGCTTGGAAATATCGGCACGAGAAGTACCGCTTGTGCAGGGTGCCGGTGGCACAGCGGCAAATCGCCGCTGGTTCGAAATGCCAGGTTCAGACGGTAATATGGGCAAACTCGCAGCATATAACGTAGATTCTATGGAAGAGGTCTGGAGTTACGAACAACGAGCGGCTTTCTTGACAGGAACTATATCCACAGCGGGAAATCTTGTCTTCGTCGGCGACCTCGATCGGCGCTTCCGAGCCTTCGATGCGCGTAATGGTGAGATACTCTGGGAGACACGGCTTGGCACATCAGTGCAGGGTCACCCTGTTAGCTTTGCCATAGACGGAAAGCAGTATATTGCAGTGACT
>CALKDE010000306.1 GCA_938082955.1 uncultured Pseudomonadales bacterium | reverse complement strand
ACTGGATATCCAACATAAACTGGGTGCCATTGTTGCGGCACAAAATGCCAGGGATGACGTTCGATTCACCTTAAGCGGGGGGTTTACGCGCCCACCGAAAACTATTTCCCCAGGCACACAATTACTAATGGACTGGACTCGAGAATGTGGTGACTCATTGAATACTGCCGTCCGGTTTCGTGACACCGGTGGCTGCTGCGATGGCAACAACCTAGCAGCCGCAGGACTACCCAACGTAGACACCTTGGGAGTGTGTGGAGCAAACATTCACACCGATCAAGAATACATGTTGATCGACAGCCTCACCCAGCGGGCCAAGTTGAGCTACAAACTACTCAAGAAAATGGCCAGCCACGGTGATCAGCTAATCGAACTGAGTAATGTGGAAAAAACCTCATGATCATACGGACTGCAAAACCCAGCGACCTCGAATCCCTGTTAGCACTATCTGCCATGCTTCCCCCTGGCATGACCTCAATGCCTTGCGATACACAAACCTGGGAAAAGAAATTACAACTGGTTAGCGATAGCATCTCAAGACAGCCTCAGGACGGCCAAGAATCTGTTTACCTTTTGGTGCTAGAGGACCCGACCAATAATGCAATAGTTGGTACTGCAGGGATTATTTCAGGGGTGGGCAATACACGGTCATTTTATAACTACAAAATGTCGAAAGAAGTCAAAACATCTCCTGATATTAACATTAAGCGCAGCAGCAATTTGTTAAATCTTGTTAATGACTATACCGGAGCTACAGAACTAACTTCCTTGTTCTTGATGCCAGAGTATCGCCGTAACGGCGCAGGACAATTTCTATCTCGTTGTCGCTTTGTGTTTATGAACGATTTCCCGGAACGTTTTGACGATATGGTGTTCGCAGAAATTAGAGGCTGGTTAGACGAAAACGAAGAATCTCCATTTTGGAATCATCTGGGACAAAAATTTTTCAAGTTGCCGTTTCACAAAGCTGATTTTATTAGCTCTGTGAATGGCTCACAGTTTATATCCGATTTAATGCCGCGCTTCCCTGTGTATTTGGAACTGCTGCCGCAAGAAGCTATCGAAGTTATAGGACGTGCGCACCGAGACGCAGCTCCAGCGCAACGCTTGTTAGAAAAAGAAGGCTTTAGCTACAATGGCGCCGTCGACATCTTTGACGCCGGGCCAATTGTTGAATGCGATCGCGGCAAAATCCGTTCTATACAAAATACAACCACAGCCCGTATTAAATCCATCACAGACTCTGTCAGCGACAACAGCGAATCACCCCTATGCATAGTTAGCAACCGTAATCTGTCGGAGTATCGGCTTATAACGTCACGCATTGAAAACCCTATAGAAAATGAAATAGCTATTTCGGCTCAAGATGCAAAAATGCTGCATGTAGATGTAGGTTCACAAATACAGATGCTACAGATGCGTCACTAAAGAGCCATTCAGTACCGGGCCTGATTGACGTTAGATTAACAAACCGTAAGCAAGTCAAAGTAACAGCACACGCCAAGTGAGTAGTTAAATGAACGACATCGCAGCAAAGCTAGAACAAAGACACTATATTGACGGCCAATGGCTAACTTCGAAGGGAGATTCTTTTGTCTCCGAAAACCCGGCGACCGGCGCAGCGTTATGGCAAGGCAATAGTGCGGAGCAAGCACAGGTCAATGAGGCGGTAGCTGCAGCTACGACTGCATTCCCCAGCTGGAGCCGTCTCAGCTTTCAACAACGCAGCGAATACATAGCTAGCTTTATCGACACTGTAAAAGCACATCAGGAAAAGCTAGGTGAAACTATTCATCTAGAAACCGGCAAGCCCCACTGGGAAAGTAAAACCGAAGTGGCTGCAATGATAGGTAAGGCCGCCATCTCGGACAGAGCCTATAAACAACGCACCGGCAGTGAATTCTCCGATAACGCAGGCATACGTATTTCTCTGAATCATCGAGCGATTGGTGTGTTTGCTGTACTGGGTCCTTACAATTTTCCTGCGCATCTGCCCAACGGTCACATTATCCCGGCGCTGCTGGCGGGGAATACTCTTGTTTTTAAACCTTCTGAACTCACGCCCCTGGTAGGTGAGTTGATGATTAAGTGCTGGATCGAAGCGGGCCTGCCGCCTGGCGTGTTAAATCTGCTCCAAGGAGGGCGCAACACCGGTGAATTACTTACCGCCAATGAGGCTATCAATGGCGTGCTCTTTACTGGTAGTTCGAAAACCGGAGCTGCGATTCATAAACAGTTTGGTGGAAAAACCGAGAGAATGCTCGCCTTAGAAATGGGTGGCAATAATCCTTTAGTCGTTGCGAAAGTTAAAAATGCTAAAGCCGCGGTGTATAACATTATCCAATCGGCTTTTATCTCCGCTGGCCAACGCTGCACTTGTGCGCGCCGATTAATTCTGCTCAGAAGTGCCGAAAACGAAAAAATATTGGCCTTGTTAAAAACCGCCACTAAAAATATCAAGGTGGGTGTTTCCGACGATTGTTTTATTGGCCCAGTCGTCAGCAATGCAGCAGCAGAAAACGTAATGCAAGTAGCTGCAAGAACCATGAGCCTAGGTGGCAGTGAAGTCTTGTCTCCGCTTCGACTGGACCCAAGCAAACCATTTATTCAGCCAGGCATTATCGATGTGACTGATGTTGAAAAAATTGACGACGAAGAATGTTTCGGCCCACTGCTACAAGTGATTTGGGTCGACAATCTGGATGAAGCGATAGCCGTTGCTAACAATACCCGTTACGGTCTTTCTGCTGGCTTACTGAGCGATGATGAAAACGATTGGGATAATTTTTACCAGAGAATCCGAGCCGGTATTGTGAATTGGAATCGACCTATTACAGGAGCCAGTGGCGCAGCTCCATTTGGAGGTGTGGGAGCCAGTGGCAATTTCCGCCCAGGTGCATTTTACGCAGCCGACTATAGCGCCTATCCAATTGCGAGTATGGCCAGCGGCGAAGTCGAGCTTCCTAACCAGCAGTCGCCAGGTCTTAATATTTAGAGTGGATTAAATTCTAAGCCGATTACGTAAGTGGTTTTCCAAAATGAAAATGTTTGAAGTGAATTTCGATGGCCTAGTTGGCCCTACCCATAACCATGCTGGCCTGTCTTTTGGAAACCGTGCCTCGTCGAACCACGGTGGTCAAACATCATCGCCCAAGCAAGCCGCTCTTCAAGGTTTGGAAAAGATGATCAGCTTGTCCCGCCAGGGGTTGAAGCAGGCAGTACTGCCACCCCATGACAGACCTCATGTACCTAGCTTGCGTAAGCTTGGCTTCGCGGGTAAAACTGACGTCGACATCATTGCCCATGCGGCAAAACAAGCTCCAAACATTCTCGCGTCCGTCAGCTCTTCTTCAGCGATGTGGGTCGCAAATGCAGCGACAGTTTCACCATTTCCTGACACCCTCGATGGTAGAACACACTTTACGCCGGCGAATCTAAACTCCATGTTTCATCGTTCGATCGAAGTCGACACCACGTCAGCACTATTGAAATCCATTTTCCGCGGCGATGAATACCAACACCATCCAGCCTTACCCGCAGGACAAACTTATTCCGATGAAGGCGCTGCCAACCATAGCCGCCTGTGCAGCTCTTATGGCGGCCAAGGGTTAGAATTATTCGTTTATGGCGTTTGCCAAACCGACACTGGGTCTGGACCCAAGAAATTTCCAGCAAGACAAACACGGCAAGCTTCAGAGGCCATTGCTCGCAGTCATGGATTACGTGCCGAGAAAACTGTATTCGCTCAGCAGCATCCTGAGGCTATCGATGCTGGGGTTTTTCACAATGACGTCATTGCAGTCGCAAATCAAAACCTGTTGTTCTGCCACCAGTTTGCCTTCGCAAAGCCTGAGTTACTGCGTCGAGAAGTAGATTCGGCTTTTGGTGACAGTGAAATCACCTATATCGAAGTGCCTAGTGACAGAGTGTCCTTAGAAGATGCGGTAGCGTCTTATTTATTCAATTCACAGCTATTGTCACTGCCTGACCAATCCAGTTGTAATCTAATTGTGCCAATCGAATGTGCACAGAACAACGCAGTCAAAGGCTATCTCGATGAATTGGAAAGCGACCATCCTGCTATTAGTACCGTCCAGTATCTGGATCTTCGAGAAAGTATGAATAACGGCGGCGGCCCTGCTTGTTTGCGCCTGCGGGTTGTGATGACTCAGAAACAAATAGAAGAAACCAAGGCGCGAGTGTTTTTAGATGAGGCCTTGTATAAAGATTTGAGGCAGTGGATAGAAAGGCATTATCGAGAGTCATTACATATAAGCGACCTTCTTGACCCTAGCCTGCTACTAGAGTCCCGGACCGCTTTGGATGAACTAAGCCAGCTACTCTCTCTGGGTGCCATCTATGAATTCCAATAGATAAGAATCTAGGCAGCACAAAAGCCTCCTCATTCAGAGCTCATTCTTTCTGAGACTGCCACATCCCCTGACGAAAGCCGTGAGTCACCCATCCTACGATATCCTCGAATGAACTAAATTTGAGTTTTTCAGTTTTATCTAAGACCCTTCAAGCTGTATTATTGGCGGCAGGCTTAAAAGTAGAGACAAACTAATGACTAATCCGGTATCCAGACGAGAATTCCTTAATTTATTAGGAGCCTATGGCGGCACGTCAGCTGTGCTCCAGGCCGGTGTGGCTCTGGGGTTTATGCCCAGCAGCAGCCAAGCTGCTGAGATAGCGTTGCAGGCCAATAATGGCAAGAAAGTTGCCATACTCGGTACTGGCATATCTGCACTCACGACTGCTTGGGAGCTAACCAAAGCCGGATACGACTGCACCCTACTTGAGGCCTCTCACCGCCCAGGTGGAAGAATGTTCACGGTTCGCTCTGGTACAGTAATCGACGAAATCGGAAACTACCAGCGCTGTGAATGGGATAACGATCCTCACCTATACTTTAATGCCGGCGCCGCACGCATCCCGAGCATTCATAGTAATGTGCTGAAATACTGCAAAGAGCTAGAAGTTGAGCTGCAAGTCTTTGTTAACGAAAGCAAGACAGCCTGGGTACAAGATGACGCAATGAATGGTGGCAAGCCGGTTCGTAACACCGACTATTCATCGAGCATGCAGGGCTTCATTTCAGAAATGCTTTCTAAGGCCTTGGGCGATTCAAAACTAGATTCCTCTCTGACTGAATCCGAATCGGAAACATTGCTAGGTATGCTACGTCGATTTGGCGATCTTAATGAAGACATGCTTTACAAAGGCTCCACTAGAGCTGGCTATGGTTCAGGCGGATTCCTCGATCACGGTACGACGAAAGATGTAGTAGCTCTGCGCGACCTGTTAAAGGCACGAAATGGAGGTAGCGTGATGGTTACCACGCAAGAAGGAACAGGCAGTGGCCCTCTTCTTATGCAGCCAGTTGGTGGAATGGATCGCATCATCTATGCATTCGCGAATCGACTTGGAGATCGAATTAAATTTCGCGCCCCGGTAACAGAAGTCATGGTGAAAGATGATGGCGTTGAAGTTGCCTATGAGCAAAACGGCGTGACTGAAGTGCTGAAGGCTGATTATTGTTTCAACTGTATCCCAAGCCATCTGATGAGCGGCATACCGAACAACTTCCCTGATGATTACTCAGAGGCTCTAAATTACATACGTCGCGGCAGGGCTTACAAGGCCGCTTTTCAAGCCAAGGAACGCTTCTGGGAAAAAGAGAATATTTACGGCGGCATTACTTGGGTTAATGCTCCTATCCAACAAATTTGGTATCCGCCACATAATATTCATGGAAAGAAAGGTGTAGTGCTTGCCGCCTACAATTTCGGCGGCGCCAACTACACTGAAATGTCTCAACAAGACAGAATCGAAGACTTACTTAAGCATGGCGAAAAAGTTCATCCTAACTACCGTGAAATGGCCCAGAAGCCAATGACTATCGCTTGGCATCGAATGAATCATATGCTGGGCTGCGCACCTAGATGGGCTCGCAATAGAGGTGGCTGGTCCGACAAAGAAGAGCAAATGTATGAAACTCTTAGACAACCGGTGAATGGTCGTCACTACTTAATTGGTGACCAGAGCACGCAGCATTCTGCCTGGATGGAAAGTGCTATTCAATCTGCTCACTACGCATTGGCAGATCTAGATCAACGAGTGAGAGCGGAACCGGCATGAAAAAAATTGTAACAGCAACAACATTAATTCTATCCGCTGTATGCAGCATGGCTTCACTGGCAGCTGAAGGCGACGTAGGGGTCGCAGCCGCGATGGATGACCGCTACTGCACCACGTGTCACGGCGTAGAAGGCATAGGCAATATCGCCATCGAAGCGCCTCGACTTGCGGGCATGGAAGCTTGGTACCTAAAACGCCAACTGGAAAATTTCCGCGCAGGTATTCGCGGAACGCATGAAGAAGATGTTCAGGGCATCGCTATGCGACCTATGGCGGCAAAACTCAGCGATGAAAGCATTGCCGATATCGTGGACTGGGTTGGCGATTGGGAGTACGTACCTGCAGAAGCTACCGTGGAAGGCAATGTACGTCAGGGACGCACCGCCTTCCAAGCCTGCGCTGCTTGTCATGGAGCGAATGCACAAGGCAATGAAGCGCTGGGGGCACCAGCTTTAGCCGGACAAAATGATTGGTATCTGCTTACCCAGCTAAGAAATTTTCGAGCAGGGTTTCGAGGATCGCACCAAGAAGACACTTTTGGCAGCCAAATGGTAACCATGTCAAAAACCTTAACAGACGATCAGGCCGTCATTGATGTAGTGAGTTACATCAATACACTATAGGACTAATCAGACACCTGCTCTTCAGCTTCAACATAGCTATGCGTCCCTAGCATAGCGGCTACCCGCGCACTTGTGCCGAGCTATTCGCCAAATAGAAAGCGAGGGAATACAAACATTCACACAGGCACACCGCACAGCTGTGCAAGATTGCAATCCATTGCTTTCTGAGCTTTGAGGCTTCGCCGAAGTACGTAGAGGGGCTAGAACACTCCCTATATCAATTACTACTGTCTGTTAGTTACTAGCCAGCTCGTACATTTCTCTATTCTTCTACATAGCCATTGAGATAGCACTAATCCAAATCCCAAGGGACAGCGTTACTTAGTGATCAATCATTTTTATACACTTTCATCCAAGGAATTTGTGCGCCTTTGCACTGTAGATACCAATACCGCTAGAGAATCGAAGGCTTCATTTAGGCAATTAGTGCAAAGATTGAACTAAAGAACGTAGAATCTCTGTCCGATTATAGGCAATAACCCGTTCTGTCTTCGAATCACTGTATTTCGTGGCTTGATCCCACTTTATAGAAGCGATATTTGATAGAGTCAGATGTTTTTCAGCCGAGCAGCAAGCACTATGATATCTATGAAGCAGTTGTCACACCTTAGTCTTTTCATCTTACTGGTCACCACACAAAACGGCCTCGCTCAGGAGATCATTCCCAGCCCGCAACAGGCTGCAGGCGCCGTGGTCGAGACTTCAGCAAATGCGGATGAAGAAGCGAATTCAACTGTGGTGTATAACGCCGAGTTCTTTGCTCAATACAGTCCAGTTACTGCCAAAGACATGTTGGACCGCATCCCCGGCGTCTCATTGCGTAACGGCGGTGGAGGCGGAGGTGGGGGCGGTCGCGGCCTTGGTACCGGCGGAAACCTGCTAATCAACGGGCAACGCATAGCAGGCAAAGACAACTCAGCATCAGACCAACTCGAACGCATCACTGCTGCAGAAGTAGAAAGCATAGAGATAATTCGGGACACTACCGGCGCCTTGAACGTACGTGGCGCCAGTGAGGTGATAAATGTCATCTTGGTCGCCGTGGAATCCCGATCCAGCACGACGGTAGAGTTAATTAACCGACTCAATCACGACGGCGAATTCGAGACCGGAGGTTCTGCAGCCTGGTCTCAGCAAATAGGCAATTTTCAGGCCTTGGTGAATTTGCAATCACGGCCTAACTACGAGAACCGTGACAACCGAGAGGTCAGGCTAGGACCAGACGGTGAGTTACTAGGCACCCTATTCGAAACTACGATTCGCGATAAGGACGAACAAACTTTTTCCACCAACTTGAGTTACAGCCTTGGCCCTCATCGCATGCAGCTAAATGCATTGGTTAGCGAAGGAGACCACCCTCGGCCTGTGCGCCGCGACTTCGTAGACTTCACCGGCGCTGGCGTGGTCAACAGCATTCAGGAAGAGCAGGTTGAAAACGAGGAAAATAATTGGGAAGTCGGTGGGGACTATGAATTCAATTTCGACAATGGATCACGTCTGGCCGTATTGTTTGTAGCGAACAATGAAATTCGAAATTCCGTGAGGGAACGCTTCCAAGCAGATCCAGCAGAAGTAGGATTGAGTAAAAATCTATTTATCGATTCCCGACGCAAAATCGGCGAATTTATTGTGCAGACCAACTACAACTTTTCTTTGGGCGAGGAGCAATCCCTACGTGTAGGTTTTGAGCGAGCCGACACACAGCTCAACTCCAGCCTACTAATTGGCAGCAGCTTCGGCACCGAACCTCTTTCAGAAAGTGTGGGCGGCCTTTCTCCCCTCTCATCAATCTCTAATCCAGGAACCAAAGTTCAAGAGATTCGCTACGAAGGTTTTGCGTTTCATAACTGGACGCTAAGCGATCGTAGCTCACTCGAAAGCAGTATCGTGTATGAGACATCGGAAATTTCGCAGACCGGCGCCGTTAGCAAAACCAGAGATTTTCAGTTCTGGCGACCCTCTGTCGATTATCGCTTCAACATTACCGACAACTTCCGTTTTCGCGCCACGATAGAGAGAAGTGTGTCGCAGTTGAGTTTTTCTAGCTTCGCCGCTACCTCAAACGATGAAGACCGAGATCTCAATGCCCTCGCCGGCAATCCCGAACTTGAACCTGAAACAAGCTGGAGTTATGAGGCTGGGCTGGAGTACAGATTACCTAACGACGGTGGCGTACTATCTAGCAACATCGGCTATACTGATATAGACAACTACATTGGCAGAATCAATGCCACGATTGACCCGGACCAGCCGCTCTCGGCAACAGGAAATGTCGCTCCAGCCAAACGCTGGAGTATGTTTAATCGAGCGAGTATTCGACTGAACCGGTTCAACTTACCCGACGCAATCTTAGGGGTGACTGTAGGTCTCTTCGATTCAGAGATAATCGATCCTTTCCTACAAACAGAACAACGCCTGGGTGGCCGTGGCTTCGTGGGAATAAATTTCCGACATGACATCACCCCTCTAGGCTTGAGCTACGGCATTGATTACAGTCACTCTATCTGGGGTGGCCAGAAAGACATCGACATACAGACGATCACGCGCAATGACAGAGAACGCTCACTGGATTTGTTTGTCTCCAAAGTCTGGTTCGACGATTGGACGTTCCGGCTTGAGACGGACAATACGCTGGATGCATCACGCTGCCGATTCCGACAGCGCTTCGATGGGACTACTATCAATGGTTCACTTGCATTGATACAAGACTCTTGCAGTAGTCGCTATCGTCGCTGGACTCTGAGCGTACAGACGACGTTCTAGATTTTCTAGAGTAGCAAAACTTGATAATAAAAAAGCCTTACTCGTTGAACGAGTAAGGCTTTTTTAACGCTTCATAAAATTCTCTACTAACGAGTTGTCCAGTAGAACACTTCCCAAGTATGCAAAGGCTCATTCTGCCCGACGACTACTTCACCCTCGAAATCGTAACGCATCTGCATGCCGTTATTTGCTCCGTAGGCTTCCAACATTGGAAGTCGGGCATCGCCGAAAATTTCTGTCGCCTGCAACGCATAGGTTTCGTCGCCGAAGCGCATCCAGCCGTTTGGGTTTCCTCTGACTCGATTCGCCCAATAACCATTATCCGGACGCGTTGCGGTGATGATGCCGCCTTCGTCCGAGGCATAGAAAACTTTCACCACCACCGGAGGAAAACCTTCCATTTTCAAATAGACAACGCCATCTACGTCGATCGTGTTCCAATTGGTCGGGTGCTCAGTTAGCTGCCCTCCAATCCTGACGCCCGGAAGCCTCTGGTAATTGAATGGTGCAGTATAGACATAGAACACGACAGCCGAGGCAAGTACGAGGCCTAATACCCAGCCGATGATTTTGAGTCTACTCATTGTGCGGACTACCTATTTTTTAGAAATTTCTAGTGCCGTTATTCTCGCATAGATCAGAATCATCTATCCGCAGAAATTGTGAGCATTAGTGACAGGGGTAAACGTATAAGCTAGCCGATTTCAATCAGTACTTCACCGGGCGTGATTCGATCGCCCTTAGTGACATTGACCGCTAAAATTTTGCCGTGGATGTTGGCGTGAATCTCCGTCTCCATCTTCATGGCTTCGGTGACTAGCACAGCTTGACCTGCACTGACTGAATCACCTTCAGCCACTAGCACATCGACGATATTCCCTGGCATCGCCGCGGTGACATGGCCCGGTTCGGTCGCCTTCTTTCTCTTATCACCCTTCTCAGCAACATATTCATTAAGTGGCTCAAAGATTACTTCCTCTGGCATGCCATCCATAGAGAGGTAAATCTTACGGCGACCCGCACCTGACTCACCAACGCCGGTGATTGCCACATCGTAGGATTCGCCATGCACGTCGAGTTTGAATTCGGTGGCCATAGAGGCTTTTGCCTTGGCCCCACTATCTGGAGGTAACAAAGCCTCAGGCATCAACGTGCCATCGGCACGCTGCTGCAGATACTCGCGACCCAAGTCAGGGAACATAGCAAAAGTCAAAACGTCTGCGTCATTTTTCGCCAGGTCACCAATGTCTTTGCGTAACTTAGCAAGTTCAGGCTTGATAGAATCTGCAGGGCGCTCATCACTGCAGGCTTCCTTTCCGATGGCCTTACTGCGAAGCTTCTCATCCACTACCCCAGGAGGCCGACCATAACCGCCCTGTAGATAGCGCTTCACTTCATTCGTGATGGTCTTATAGCGTTCGCCGGAAAGCACATTATAAACAGCCTGTGTGCCAACAATTTGTGAGGTTGGGGTAACCAGAGGCGGAAAGCCTAGGTCTTCACGTACACGTGGAATCTCATCGAACACTTCCCTGATGCGATCCAGCGCATTCTGTTCTTTTAGTTGATTCGCCAAGTTGGACATCATGCCGCCCGGCACTTGATTAATTTGCACCGAGATATCCTCGCGTGTAAATTCGCTTTCGAATTGCTGATACTTTTTGCGCACCTCACGAAAGTAATCGTCGATTGCGGTAAGCTTTGTCAAATCCAACCCTGTTTCATAGGGGCTTCCTTTAAGGGCGGCCACTTGCGCTTCGGTCGATGGATGCGAAGTGCCACCAGCAAAGGCAGATATAGACGTATCGATTCTATCCGCACCCGCCTCTATCGCCTTTAGTTGGCACAAGGGAGCTAGGCCAGAAGTTGAGTGACTATGAATAGCGAGATCTACAGGCACGGCCTCTTTTATCGCCTTGACTAATTCGTATGTTCCATAAGGGGTCAGGAGTCCCGCCATATCTTTTATGACGATAGAGTCTGCGCCCATATCTTGCAACTGCTTCGCTTGCTGAACATAAAGCTCTGAATTATGCACCGGACTAGTCGTATAGCAGATTGTTCCTTGGGCGTGTTTCCCCGCATCCTTAACAGCCTTCATCGCCGTTTCAATGTTGCGCAAGTCATTCAAGGCGTCGAAGACACGAAACACATCGATACCATTGTCCGCTGATTCCTGCACGAAGGCTGCAACTACATCATCGGCGTAATGGCGATAACCGAGTAAGTTCTGTCCTCTAAGCAACATCTGCAATCGCGTATTGGGAAGTGCTGCGCGCAGCTTCTGCAAACGCTCCCAAGGGTCTTCTTTTAGAAAACGTATGCAGGCATCAAACGTCGCGCCACCCCAAACTTCGAGTGACCAATAGCCGATCTCATCCAATTGCTGACAGATGGGTAACATGTCATCAAGGCGCATGCGTGTTGCTATCAATGATTGATGCGCGTCTCGCAGAATGACATCGGTGACTTGAATGGGTCTAGGCTTGGTCATGCTTATTTCTCCTGCCAATAATCTTTTTTTACCAGCCCGAGTAGGCAGCAACTGCTGCCGCTAGCGCCAAAGCGACTTCGCTAGGATGGCGCTTATCGGAATAGTTAAGTAATTCCGGATGATCCACTACAAAGCTAGTATCGAATTCGGGCTGCTGAAAATCTTTATGTGAAAGTATCTGTTTATAGTAAGCGGCCGTGGTCTTAATGCCATGTAGGCGCATGTCGTCGATCGCCCTGTGTGCCCGCACAGTGACTTCCTCCCACGTGAGAGCCCAGACTATGAGCTTGAGGCACATAGAGTCATAGTAAGGTGGAATCTCATAACCGGTATAAATGGCGGTATCGACACGGACACCAGGACCCCCAGGAGCATAATAGTGGGTAATGCGGCCGAACGACGGAAGAAAATCGTTTTTTGGGTCTTCGGCATTAATGCGCATTTGTATGGCGTAGCCACGATAACTGATATCTTCCTGTCGATAGCTGAGCTGTCGACCTTCAGCGACGCGTATCTGCTCACGCACAATATCAACACCGGTTATCTGTTCGGTAATCGTGTGCTCAACCTGAATTCTGGTATTCATCTCCATGAAATAGATGTCTTCACCACTGAGGAGAAATTCCACCGTCCCGGCGCTCGCGTATCCAACCGACCTCGCCGCGGTCACGGCTAGCTGCCCTAAATACTGTCGTTGCTCTTCAGATATTTGCGGACTAGGGGCAATCTCAATTAGCTTTTGATTACGGCGCTGAATCGAGCAATCGCGCTCATACAGGTGAACCGCATTCCCATGGGAATCTCCAAGCACCTGAACTTCTATATGCTTGGGGTTAATAATGCATTTCTCAAGAAACACCTCCGCCGAACCAAAGGCCTTGGTGGCCTCAGAGATTACGCGGGGATATTGGCTCCTTAGTTCTTCCTCACTGTCGCAGCGTCGAATGCCGCGACCACCGCCACCGGAAGTCGCCTTGATCATTACCGGATAGCCCACGCGTGCTGCCTCAACTATGGCCTCATCGACATCCGCGAGATTACCCTCAGTACCTGGGGTAACTGGCACACCAGCGGCCGTCATCGCTTTACGCGCCTCAGTCTTATCTCCCATGCGCTGGATTACTGCGCTAGAAGGACCGACATAGGCGATGCCCTTCTCCTCACAAAGCCTTGCTAATTCTGGGTTCTCTGATAGGAATCCATAGCCGGGATGAAGGGCATCACAGCCGGTTTCCACGGCAAGGTTCACTATTCGTGCGGGATGCAGATAGCCTGCCAGAGGATCCTCGCCAAGTGAATAGGCCTCATCGGCACGCTTGACGAACAAGCCATAGCGGTCTGGCTCGGTGTAGATGGCCACCGAGCGAATTCCCATTTCGGCGCATGCGCGAACGATGCGCAGGGCAATTTCTCCACGATTGGCGATTAGTAGTTTCTTGATTTGCCGCTGGCTCATGTCTTTCAAATCCGTGAGTTTTACACTTTGTGTTGTCTACACCAAATCTTGGCAGCGGGCTGCATTTAGGATTTGGGGGTCAAGATTCTACCTAAAATCAGCCAGTTAGGCGACAGGCGAGGCAATATTAAAGCGATATCCATTCTTATTTTTTTCCCTAGCGCTAGCCATGCAATCATGTCAATAACAGCGCCATGTACCCAGCAGGATTGAAGCATCAGTGCAGGACACGAAAGTTATTCCGAAGAAGCAACGCTATTCAATTAGACAGTCACAGACAGGGACAAAAGCATCTAGCCTTGGAGCAAGCCTAGGCAACGTCGGAAACCACTCGCTAGGTAAGAGTAGAATTCTCAAAAGGAAGCGGAGCACTAACTATCGAGCAATCGTCACGCGCAATAAGTTAGAGCTAGCTTAGTTCTTAGAACCGGCACAAACACAAAGAACGCCGAGAACCAAATAGTGACGATTGGGTTCGCTATTGACTTGCGTTTTTATCCATCTCTTGACGGCGAGCACCGGCTAGAATAGCTGGCAGCGAATAGTTGCCCTCGTGACAGGCATATTCATACATCTGCTCGTCCAGAGTTGCCATCGGCATCTCGGCGGTCCAGGGCTGCGAGTAGAGTTCTGGATCATCGATAGTAAATGAATAGTGAATTCTGTTATCTGCAATTCGCGTGAAACGCTCTGTTAGCGTGACATTCTCGGAAATTAAATACTCCTTAATTTGCCAGGGATTAAAATCCCTTGTGACAACGACTAGGGTATCGTCCTCATAGTAGCCGATAGAATCTCCCAACCACTGCTCGAAGGGCAGATCACGAAAGCCTTGATCGATTCGAACGACACGCACATTATGAACCATCTCGGCTAACAACATGACATGCGTAGGCGACTGCACAATCTGCATATTGTTGTTGTAGAAGCTGCTTACGAATGGCATCGTCGATGCATAGCTGACCAAGCAACGGTCTGCTAGCCCTCTTCCTTCAGGACCGTCACTTCTATCCCTTCCCATTAAAAGACTATCGCGCTGGGCTTGACGAATCTCTTGCCCACCTTCTTTCCATGGTATTTGCCCATCGACTGGGTCAACGATTAAGGAAGTCCGATACATGCCGTTCATAATCGCCAATGCGTTGCCAGGGGCAAACCAAAAATCGTTATAGGCACCCACCGCGCCACCGGTGGGGCCCTCGGCGCCCGTCTCTGCGAGAAACTCATTGTACTGCTGTGTAGAGATCATCTTCGCCAACATTGTCTGTTCGTCTATTTCAAGCGCGCCCTCATAGATCTCAGGCCTTTGCAGAGAGGTTCTCGTTTCATAGGTCCAAATACCCTGCACGTCTGGCACGCCGAACGCCGTTTTAGGCGGCTCATAATTTTCTGCAGCACTAGTGAACGCCATACTGAATGCCATACTGAATGCCATACTGAATGCAGAAAAAAGGTTAAGGATTCTTTTCATAGAGGTTTCTCACTTATTGTTATTTGATTCACTATTGTGCAAGTTTCATCAACTATAAATTGATGAGCAGTTTACCGATCACTCATTGATAATTTGCGCGGGTGTATTTAATCCAGTTGGAGAACCCCAGCTGATATCCTTGCTCAATACGCCTCAGTTCTGTGCAGAGTATAACGAGACTATGAGTAGATAGCGCCTAACAATACTTCGATTGCCGCTTAGGCAAGCATAACAAATAAAACATCTCCCACCCTACTGAGCAATATGTTCTCGCTGCTACAAAATGTGTGTAAAGGCACGCCTATCAGCTGCGCTGGACAACTGCGCCCAATCTAGATAGCTTTAGGCAATCCTAAAAACAGCCTATCGCCAACTAACAAGCTTAATCGGAGGTCAACATGACCCAGCGTCGAGAATTCCTTAAATTTCTAGCAGCCAGCCCACTACTGACAAATTATTCCGCCTTCGCACAAGAGGTGGAACAAACGCTGGGTCAGCGACTTACCGACCCTTCGGAAGTTATCAACGTTTTCGAGATGGAGGCGATCGCTCGCGAGAGAATTCCCCCTGCACACTTAGGCTATTTATCCACAGGTGTCGACAGCGACCTTACTCTGCGAGCGAACCGCGCAGGCTTCTCGCGCTTTCAAATCAAACCTCGCAGGCTGGTTGATGTCAGCCAGACTGACACTACGGTCAACGTCCTCGGTAGCCAGGCCAGCTCTCCTATTTTCCTCTGCCCCGTAGGCAGTCAGGGCGCATACCATGCCGACGCGGAACTTGGCACTGCTAGAGCGGCGGCAGCGAAAGGCCATCACATGGTATTGTCGACGATGTCTTCGACTTCTGTAGAGGCGGTTTCGGAGGCTAGAGGCGCGCCCATCTGGCATCAACTCTATGCAACTGATCGCTGGGAATACACAGTTGCCATGTTAGCCCGAGCCGAGGCAGCGGGCTGCACATCGGTCTGTCTGACAATCGACCTACCAGGCGGGCGAAATACCGAGACCGACGCGGTACTAAGACGAGAAGATACGCGTAACTGCGCCTCTTGCCATGTCGGGCAGAGCAAGCCGATGTTCGAGGGCTTTGATATGAGCGGCGTTTTGACCTCAGATGCAGCAATGACCTGGAGCGTCATAGCTCGCATGAAAGAAGTGACTGATATGAACATCGTCATCAAAGGCGTCGAAGTAGCTGCCGATGCAGCCCTGGCAGTGCAATTTGGCGCAGACGCGATCTGGGCTTCTAATCACGGTGGGCGCGCTACAGAAACCGGTCGGGGCACCATTGAATGCCTGCCGGAGATTGTAGCTGCCGTGAACGGACGAATACCTATTATTGTCGACGGCGGGTTTCGCCGCGGTACAGACATCTATAAGGCATTAGCAATGGGCGCATCGGCGGTTGGCATAGGCAGACCTTACTGCTTCGGCCTAGGCGCGTTCGGTCAGGCTGGTGTTGAGCGAGTACTGGACTTACTGAATCGAGAATTGCTAATCACTATGCGTGGTAGCGGCACGCCGACAATCGACTCAATCGGTCCTGACTATGTGCTCGATGCAGGTTACAGAGTGCCGCGCGGCAGGCTTGGCAGGGAACTACTGTAACTGGTAGTGAAAATCTACTACCAGAGGACGGGGCTTAAAGCGCTAGCCCTGTCTCCTTTTTAGAACCGTAACTTAATTCCGCCATTAGCAATATAGCCATCAAGAGGGGCAAAGATGTCTGCAAATACCGGGCTCGCTAGTGTTCCGCTATTAATCGAACCGTAACGCGTCTGCCTGGTGTCTGTGAAATTTTCAAAATTAATAAATAATGAAAATTTGTCACTGAAACTCTTTTCGATCATGAGGCCAAATATCCAATAGTCCCTGCTCTTGGCCCCACTAGTTAGTTCCTGCCTTCCGTAATAGTAGGCTTCCAAACCAATTCTTATGTCGTCTTCACGCTCGTAGACAAAGACGCTATTCAGTCGGTCTTTTGGCACCAGTGGAGCGCTTTCAACACCTCCAATTGTATTTTCCTCCACGTCGGCATGTGTGTAGCCTAGAAATATTTTGAAATCATCCCATCTGAATACCGCATTGATCTCAGTACCTTTGCTATCCAAGGTGTCGTTCGGCTGGCGAAATGCAAAATGATCCGTATCTATCTGAATCAAACGCAAAGGATCATTCACGCGCGTATAGAAAAGTAAAAGATTGAGATTCAAAGACAGATTAGTTCCGATCTCTAAACTCTTGTTGATATCAACATTCATTCCCACCGACTGCTCGGCATCAAGGGCCGAAATATCTAATGGCAACACTCCACGGTACTGAATGCTTTCTGCCTCTTCTGTAAACGGTGTTGGCTCCTTGTAACCAAGGCCGCCGCCAATGCGTATCGTCGTGTCTAAGGCAGGTTTATACAGCAGCGAAGCCCGCGGCAAGATGAAGCTGCCATAGTCGGACGTATGATCTATCCGCAGGCCACCTTCGATTATCCAGCGATCTGTTAGGAGATAAGTTCCCTGAGAAAACGCGCCTTCGGTCTGACTATTGAAGTCCAAACTGGAACCGCTGAACACTGCGCCTTGGTCGAAATCTTCTGTCCAGATATTGAACCCTGCAACCCAGTCCAGTGCGTCTGAAGCACCTACGATGTGCGCCTCACTAAAAGTAGAGATCTGCTTACCTGAGAAAGAGAACCCCGGCACATCGAGCTCACGCTCAAAGTGATTTACACTGTTGCGAAGCACGAATTCATTGCCTGAATTCAATTGGGTCACGTATTCTAATTGCGTGGATACGCGCTCAGTCGAGCTATCTTCATAGTAAGCTGGCACATCACGCCTGCCTTGTATGAAGTCAATGCCTCCGCCTAAGCGGTCTTCAACTACCGCGCTTATCCCTAGCCGAAGTTCACTGCTCTCGCCGCCCAAGAATAGCTGAGGATTAAAGGTCCATCGTTCAAACTCGGGTATAGCACTCAGCCCATTGTCTGCAGGATCGTAAGCCTGGCTAGTATTGTACGAAGTAAAAAGGCTAGCTCCGACACCTTCGCTCATGCCTGAAAAGAACCCGCTAGCATCCACTCCACCTGCCGAAGTGCCATTCAATAAGAGTGAGCGTTCGGACTCGCCATCCGGTTTCTTTGAAATGAGATTTACAATCCCCGCGATTGCACCACCGCCATAGAGAGTAGAGTTCGAGCCTTTGACGACCTCAACCTGCTTAAGATCCAAGGGCGCGACTTGCAGTAAGCTTAAGCCGCCAGAGAAACCTCCATATAGAGGCATTCCATCACGAAGCAGCTGAGTATATTTTCCATCGAGTCCTTGAATCCGTATGCTAGAATTAAAACTTGTTGCAGAGGTTTGTTGCACATGAATGCCCGTACTCTCATTCAACAGCATGCGAATATTACCCGGCTTCATATTCGCCTTTTCATTCATTTCCTCTGAGCCTAACACTTCAACTCGGGTTGGCTGTTGTTCAAAACTACGACGACTTCGAGTCGTAGTGACAACGATCTCTTCTATCTCTTCTTCTTGAGAAACCGCAGGCTCGGTATGCGCAAGTGACAGGGGCACAAGAAAAAGAAGCGTTGCAAGCACAGGTCGATTTGGCAAAAACTTATTTCCTCTTGTTTGAGAAATCATAAGAGAGGGCTTCGAAATTAACGCAAGTAATAGTGGGCAACAACGCAGGAAGCGGCGCTGAACTTAATTACAATTGTATACAAGCTCAAGCGATACAGCCACCGGAGGTGGATACCGCCGGAGTAAGGCAAAAGAGGATGAGTGGTGACTCGTACCCGCGAGCAGAAATCACAGATGAATTACTGCCCGCCAGGGGATATCTAATAGACTTTCTAGGGCTTAACTACCCTCTGGAAGCGTCTAGTAATTCCACTGAGTTCGCAGCATGAATACGTTCATGTCCGGCGCGAACATTCGAATGGTATTCGATTCATCCGTATCCAAGATGCGTGTCCAGTCTGCCATGATGCGCAAGTTGCGATTTGGATACCAATTCAAAGC
>CALKDE010000305.1 GCA_938082955.1 uncultured Pseudomonadales bacterium | reverse complement strand
GCTACCGAGCCCATGCAGGCGCAGACGACCGGAACGTGGCCCATCAGCTGCATCGTAGTCTCGAATCCATGCAGGGCAGGGACGTAGGAATGGCCGACCATTTCCAGTGTCTTCACAGAGCCACCGCCGCCGCTGCCGTCTATGAGTCTTACCAAGGGCAGGCGCATCTCGAGTGCATAGCGTTCGCCGTAGCCTGATTTGTCGCCAATCTTCGCGTCGGCCGCACCACCGCGCACAGTGAAGTCATCTCCACCTATGACGATTCGTCTGTTGTTTATTTTCGCTGTGCCAAGAACAAAATTTGAAGGAGTGAAATCTTCCAGCTGACCGTCATCGCTGTAGGTTGCTTTTCCCGCTAGCGCTCCGATTTCATGAAAGGAGTTTGCGTCGGCAAGGGCATCGATACGTTCTCTTACGGTGAGTCGTCCATTGTCGTGTTGGCGCTGAATGCGTTCTTCTCCGCCCATGGCAGCCGCCAACTTCTCACGGCGTCTTAATTCATCTACTTCATCTTGCCAGCTCATGTTCTCTCCTTGTCGCTGCGTTAAGTTAGTGTAATCCAACATCGGGTGCAAGCTGCTATGCCTGATCTTTGAGGCTGTGGTTCGCGATGGTGTAAAAAATATTAGACACGAGATCCCTGCCGTCTAGAATCTACTTCGTGTCAAATATAGTAGACACGTGTTTGGAATGTTTTATCTCGGGGCGGTAATATTGGCAGAAATTCTGCGCGCCTCACTACTGATAAAGCAATACACAAGGGGTTATTGATGCCTGACCTTGAGATAAGTAATGGCATACGCCAGTTGCGTACTGCGCACTCTCACATGACACAGTTGGATCTTGCCAAGCAGATAGGTGTAACCAGACAAACTGTCAATGCTATTGAGTTAGGCAAGTACTGTGCATCACTGGAAGTGGCATTTCGAATCGCTGCCATTTTTGCTGTGCCATTGGAGAGTGTCTTTAGTTTCCACAAATAATTGAAAAAGACAGTTCACCTCATAGATAGTAGAATGCTTAAAAATTAGGAGTAGCTGCTATGAGCAAAATGTCAGACAACGAGATAGAAAATGATGGAAGCGTGGATACGAATTCAGAAGAACCCAAGAAGGTGCCAGATTTAAATGACACAATAAGTCGTCTTTTGCGTAGGAAAGCAAATACGGAGGCTGAAAAAAACGAAGATGCGGCAGAGTAGCCTCTTCGAATCCTTTATCTGCGTTTCTTCTAAGGTGCCGTGCAACTAAAGTTGGCGGCATCGTTAGAATCTCCACTGCCGTTGTAGGTCGCCATCTCAGGATGGACACACAGCGGTCGTGTGCGGACTACTTCATCATCGATAATTTTTGAGGCCAACATAGTCTCTGGCGCAACACCTTTTTCTACCCAGTTCTCAAGCGCAGTAAGTGCATCGAATCGGTCCGGTCCCGGGCCGCCTGCACAATGAGCCATGCCGGGCACCATGAAAAGCCGATAGAACTCCTGTGTATCACTAAGTGCGGATTGCGTTCCTGATTCCTGCGCAATAACGTCCACGACGCGGTCGAAATAGTCGATGGAGGCAATAGGGGAGATGTCTGGATCGCTCCAGCCATGATAGACAATAAGCTTGCCGCCATTGTCTCGGAATGGCCGCAGGTCTGGGTCATTCGAGTCCACCGCACTACCCACTTTTTCTAATGCATACTCCAGATCGGAATCGAAATCGAAATCCCGGAAATCCCAATCAGGATCGTCGAACACGAACCAGCGGAAGAATCCCTCGCCACCACGCCAGTGCAGGGACTGAAAGGGCTCTCGTCCCGTCACCCAGGTAGACCAAGAGCCGCGTGACGCTTCTCCGCCGGGAACCAAGCCCGGGTAGATCAGCTCTCCTGAAGAATCCTCTACACCGGACCAAATTCGTTCTACGGCGGTAACCTGTTTAGGAGTCAGGCAGCTGTCATCGTCCACGCCGATTGGGCAGGCCAAGCTAGCGGGTTTAAATTCGCAGGCGAGTGGGTTCTGCAAAATGCCATCGCTGACACCGTCAAGTGCATCGCAGGCTTCGTTCACTGCATTGCCAAGTGCAGGTAGTTTGCTTGGTGGAATATAACTGTCTTCATCTGCGAGCAGCGCTTGTGAATACCACAGATGAGCGCCGGCGTAGAATCGCGTCCAATTGTTTGCTGGGTCGCCGGCTATAATGCCATCAAAATCGTTCGGATAACGCTGCGCCTCCATCAGGCCTTGCTGGCCTCCTTTAGAGCAGCCTACGTAGTAAGAGTAATCAGGCGGCGCTCGATAGAAAGCTTCGGTAACTTGCTTCGCGTTCACTGTCGTTAGATGCAGCGCTCTGTGACCAAAGTCTTCAATCAGATCCGGTCTGCCCGATGCCCAGGATGCGTCGAAGGAAATTAGTCCTGCTTTATGGCCTGTATCGGTACTTGCGGTTGCATAACCTCGTCTGAGTGCATTGGCCATCGAAGCATAGCTAATGGTGCCAGCCATTCCTCCATTTCCTACGCTTTGATAGTTGCCGTTCCATCCAGAGAGTGGCAGCCAGACTTCGAAATTTACTGCCGGAGTTGTCACACCGACAAGCCTGCAGAATGCAGGGGCTTGCATCACGCTGTCCGCCCCGGGTGTTGTGAATGAATCCTGATTGACTATTTCGGTTAGCGTTATGCGAGTGTCTGCAATATTGAGATTGCTAAGCGCGGAGCAGGACTCAGCGGCGTTGAAGATTGCCGGTGTCAGGCTTTGGGCGCCGCTGTGCAGAGATAGGGAGGTGGCGCTCAGAAGAAGCAGGCTGTTTGTCAGAAACCGGGCTGTTCTGGTAGTCATGCATTTCTCCTTCGCTATTAATCTATTGTGTGTTCTTACTTCTGGAGAATGGTACGAGAGAGGGAGTACTGGCAACATAGTCTCTGTAGGCTGGGTCTTCGCCCCAACGCTCCATGCCGCTTTTCTCCAAAAGTTTTACACCGCTCACTTTTATCAGTAAGAATGTGACGAAAATTGGAGATATCAGCGTGACATACTGCCAACCCAGTAAAGTTGGCAGAGCGATTACGGCGATTCCAAGCCACAGTACGATTTCGCCGAAGTAGTTGGGGTGTCTAGAAATTGACCATAATCCCTCTGTTATGAATTTTTCTTTGTTCTCCGGGTTTCTACGAAATTGGCTTTTCTGGCGATCGGCAACTATTTCTATACCAAATCCCAAGGCCCACAAAGCGACTCCTGAGTAGAAGAATCCATCTAAGGCAACTTGATTGGCAGAAGTAATGACGGCAAGGCCGGCAGCCATGGTGATGAACACCCAAGCTCCGCCCATTGTCCAGGTAAACATATACCTAAAAAATTTAGTCTTCATTACATCGAAGCGTCGGTCTTTGCCATCTCGCTTGACGCGCAGGAATAGATAACTGCCCAAGCGTATCGCCCAGATAGCAATGAGTACACAGACAACTAGGCTGCGCGCATCCATATTGGGGTGAAAAAGATACGCTACGATGATGGTAACGATGTAAGAGATTGATCCGGTGAGATCGAAATAGTGTTCCGTCTGAAAGAAGAATGAGGGAACGAAAATGATCCAGTGAAGTATGAAACCCACGCTTGCACAGATCAGAAACAGCGGCAGGCCATTAGCCTCAATGCTGCCCTGACTGCCTGCTAGAGCGATGCCGCAGCTGATAGCCAATATTGCCAGTATGCCGATAAGTGGTTTAATCATGGACAAAATTCCGGGCCTCTCGATTTTGTGGGTCATTTTTAGTTGGTAGAGACTTGTGAGCGTACTACGTTTGAATTAGTCGTATTGGATCACATGCGGCAACGATTGGGATGCTCTTGTCACCGCTTGGCAGGGTGTCTCGATTGACTAGGCTCAGAGCGCCACCGTACTTTGAAAATAATAACATTAGGACCATAGTCTATGTCCACACCTGCGTCCATTCGACTGATTGAACATGCCATTAAGCGATTTAGCCATCGGATTTCTGCCGTGGGTGCGATTATTGGCATTCTCCATTTTGACCTATTTGTGAGTCTCGATGGATTTAGGTCGGTACCAGGATAGGATCTGTGGAATAGTCCGATGGACATCTCGATATTTTCGCGATTTCTTTTCTCTATTTTTATTCCACCGCTGGCATGGCTGGGAGCGGCACTAACGGAAGTGATGCTAGATTCCTTTCTAGCAGGATGGTCTTCTTAGCTTTTTAAGCTGGCATTAGTCGACTATGCCAGATCCCATCTTTCTTCTCCTTTTCGGAATATCCACAAATTCTGCCGGACGCTTTTCTGCCGCAGCCGTCATAGCTTCCATGATTTCCGCATTCTGTAGCATGCTGGCGTTCCAGATGCCGATGTAGTCGAGGCTGTCAGCTGTGCTGTGATCGCGCGAGTAATTGATGATACGTTTGCTACCATAGATGGCTAGAGGCGCTTTGCTCGCTATCTGATCCGCTATTTTCATGACTCCCACAAGTAGGGATTCTTGGTCTGGAAATATTTCGTTTACGAAACCCAGTGATTTCGCCTCAGCAGCAGACATTCGGCGTCCTGTGTAAGCGAGTTCCTTGACCACTCCTTCGGGTAACAGCTTTGTTATGCGCGGGAAGGTGCCGACGTCGGCGGTCATGCCAATATTAATTTCGAATATGGTGAGAAAACTTTCCGCTGTCATGTAGCGCATATCGCAGGCGGTGATCAGGTCTACGCCGCCACCAATGACCCCACCCTGAATGGCTGCAAGCACCGGTATTCGGCACTCTTCAAGGCAGGTGAAGCTCTGCTGTAAGTAATCGACTGTGTCGTAGAGCTTCGCGCCATGAGTGCGCCTTTGTTTCTCGGCGACTTTTGGGTCATCGCTTTGCACTGCATTGTTGCTGAAAACGGCGGTATCGATGCCGGCTGTAAAGTGAGGGCCTGTCGAAGATATAACAATAACGCGGGCCTGCGCATTCGCGTCGAGTTCTTTAACGATCGCGGGTAACTCGTCCCAGAATTCGGGAATCATGCTGTTTCTTTTTTCGGGGCGATTCAAAACTATATGGGCGATCTTGTTTTCAATGGAAACTTCAAAACATTTATAACTCACAGCTTAACTCCAATGATATTTCTAATGTGTGCGGCAATGGAAATCAATAGTACCAGTGCCAGCGCGAATATTCTGTACCGGAGATCCCCAGGATGTCATTCCAGCGTTGGCTAGTCGTCGTCGCCTATCGTTCATATAGGTGCGAAATAGCGTTAGAGATTTTTCATCAAGAAAAGCTTCGACTTCAAACAACACGGCACCGTAATACTTCGCAATAAAATTTTGGGTAAGCTGTTCACGCGCCTTGTAAGCGGCTAGCGCCTGAGTTATCCGAGCATCACCGCTAGCTGCCGACTCATCCCATGCAGCACACATCGCGCGTACATTGGCGATTTCGCTGCCGTTGATGAAGCCACGGGCATTGGAAATGGTAACGAATAACTCTTGCAGCTGACTGTCATTGATTCCGATGCGGGCTTTGGTGTTTGCCGGTTCAGTGCTTATTTCTTGCATGAGACGATTTAAAACAGCCCTGTCGAGCTGTTCTGCTGAGAGTGTTTGGGTAAGGACAGTCAGTTCTCGTGGCTTTGGCTTTCGATATTCTTGCTTGGCTCTGTTTGTGTCGAGTTTTAGGCGATCAGCTTCGGTGTCTAAGTGCAGAGAACCGGATTGAGCGAGGCTTGCTGAGCAAAGCTGAGTAAGCAGGAGTAGGGTAAACAGACGGCATGGGTGCATTGGAGAGTTCTTCTAGCGATTCCACTCAAGGGTATGAGGTTAGATTACTTTCTTTTTCGCCGCCTCGCTAGTTTGTCGGCAACGGTAGGCTCTTTAATTGGCAAGCTAGAAATTTTGTGTAGAGCTAAGATATAGTAGAAATTCCAGCACCTTAGCCGGTCAGACAGATTCTAATTAGGCGGTCCGCTGCCTCCGCCAGCCTTGTTGAACGAGGAGTCTGGAGTCCCTTTGAAGCAGGCTAATACCCAGGGGTAGGCATCGGTGATGTAGTAGCCGTAAGAGCCGCCGCGCATCATACCGTTGCACTCATCGAGATCGCCGCTGGCAGCGACATACTCATAGTCATCCACGTAGGTACCATCATAGCTTCCGCCGGGATTTGCCGTGCCATTTGGGCGAGACCCACTGAGTAATTGAAAGCTGCTAGTAACGGCGCGAATCTCTGCGTTATCATCGATGTAGCTGCCGAAGATAGGAAAGCCGTCGGCGGCAAAACCAATAACCGGTGATTCGGATATCGCGTTTTGATCGAATAAAGCCTTCGGATTGCCGTGATAGTGGTAGGTGCCATCAGGCTGGGTATGCGCATTATTTGCGTCAGTGCCGAACCCGGTTTGAGGACTCATTGGGTCAAAGCGCCAAGGTTGATCGATGTCGAAACAGCCGATGTTGCCATCGCCTACACCGAAGCATCCCGCCGCCATGAGATCTAACTTGACGCCGTTTAGGAAAACGGCATTGTCGCTCGCAAGCGATAGCGCTGTGGCAGAGGAGGCGAATGTCGGTTCTATAGGAATTCTAAACTCGGCGCTGACTTCGCGAACGTTGGTGGCGAAGGCGGCTGTCGAATCATTAAAGTTGTGGTTGGGTATGCTATTGCTTACCACTACGCATTTGCTGTCTTCAACGGTAAAGCTGAGAGTTCCCGTGAACTGTACGTCGCGCTTGATGTCGGAAACATTCGAAAAACGATTCTCTGCGTAGTAGCTGCATTCTTCTCGTTGGTTCGTGAGTAACAAGTCGGTGATGTCTGTGTCGCTGACAGTAATTAGCGAGCTAATTTTTCCTACGAAAACTAGTTCAGTTCCAACAGAGCCGCCGATCGCGTACACGTTGTCTCCCTGTACACCTAGATAGATACCCGTATCAGTGTAGAGCCTCACGTAGAAGCCTTGCAGCTCCTGAATTTCAGGCGCTGCCGGACTCAGTAGTTCCGGGTAAGCCGCTTCGGCAAAATCGAAAACGGCTTGCGCATTGTCCAAAGTGTCAGCAATCGCGGCAAAGGGCAGTGACGAGCAAGCCAGCGCAAAGCAGACGTTGATTCGTTTTAGTAATTGCATGAGAGGCTCCTTTTTTAGTGCAGGCTTGAATGGGTATTGTGTTGATTGGCCATATGCCTTGATTGCTATGAGGCTAGACTGTTGGTTCAACAGCTTGTTGAGTTATACGTGTGTAACGAATAATTCCTTTTCCTTGGCAAAGAAGCTTAGGCGAGGTGGAAAAAGTGCATAATTTTTTTTTAAAGTACTGTAAGCCTACAAATACTAATACAAATTCTGAATATTTATTGCTGCTTAGCTATGAATTTTTCTAAGCGTCGCTTTGCCAAATGCAAGTGGGTCATTGAGTAGAATCACTGTAAAATTAACATGTCTGTTGGTCTTACTGCGGATTATTTGCGCAGTATTTGTAGGGTTTGCGCGGCACTCTCATCGCGCTTAACAACAGCGGGCACGACGCGAACTTCATCGATCTAGGTTCAGGGAGATTCTAGAAACTCTCCCTACCGGGCGTGGGCCACATGAATTAGTCCTGACCGATAATAATCGCGGGGCTATCGGGACAAATCATATTGGTGGTAACAGTCTTACGGTTTTCGATGTTGAGGAATTGACTGTTGCTCGAGCGATTAACTGGCAAGCGCACCATAAAGGTCATACTCGTCGGCGTCATCAATCTTTACCTGAATAAAATCACCCGCCTGTACATCCGAATTCGGCTGAATGAATACATTGCCGTCGATCTCTGGCGCATCGGCTGCAGATCGCGCGACAATTTGCTCTGCGTTAGCCTCATCCACTAACACTTCAACTACGTGGCCGATCTTTGCCTGTAGCTTTTTCGTGCTTATCTCTTGCTGGGTTGCCATGAAGCGTTCCCAGCGTTCTTGTTTCAACTCTTCAGCCACGGGGTTTGCAAGTTCGTTGGCTGCTGCGCCATCCACCGCTGAATACTGAAAGCAGCCGACTCGGTCCAATTGAGCCACCTCTAGAAATCCTAAGAGCTCTTCGAAATCGGCATCGGTCTCGCCGGGAAAACCGACGATGAAGGTGCTGCGTAGCGTGATGTCAGGACATTGTTCGCGCCAATTCAGAATCCTATCTAGTGTCTTTTCTGTTGCTGCGGGACGTTTCATTGCCTTGAGTACATTTAGGCTTGCGTGCTGAAACGGTATGTCTAGGTAGGGCAATATTTTTCCCTCGGCCATCAAGGGGATGATCTTATCCACGTGCGGGTAAGGATAGACATAGTGCAATCTAACCCAGATGCCGAGCTGCGCAAGTGCCTCACAGAGGCCTTGCATGCTTGCCTTAACCGGCTGACCCTGCCAAAAACCAGTTTGGTATTTGGTGTCCACCCCGTAAGCGCTAGTATCTTGCGAGATTACCAGCAACTCCCGCACACCTGCATTGGCTAGTCTTTCGGCTTCATCGAGGACGTCTCCAACGGGCCGACTAACAAGATCGCCGCGCATCGAGGGAATAATGCAGAAACTGCAGCGATGGTTGCAGCCTTCAGATATTTTTAAATAGGCATAATGCCTTGGAGTAAGCTTGATTCCATGGGCAGGTACCAGATCGATAAAGGGGTCATGAGACTCATTTTGAGGAAGGAAATTGTGAACCTGATTAACCACCTGTTCATAAGCGGCGGGACCGGTCACGCCTAGCACCTTTGGGTGCGCGTTGGTAATGATTTCCTTCTGAGCGCCTAGGCAACCCGTTACGAGCACCTTTCCATTCTCAGCGATGGCCTCGCCGATAGCGTCCAGAGATTCTTGCTTCGCACTGTCTATAAATCCGCAGGTATTCACAACGACCAAATCTGCATCGTCGTAGCTGGGCACAATATCGTAGCCATCGGATTTTAGTTGGGTGAGGATACGCTCGGAATCTACTAGGGCTTTTGGACAGCCGAGAGAGACAAAGCCGACTTTATTGCTCGATGACATTGGAATCAGACCTGGGTGAATGCTGGAGGGCGGGATTATAGCCAATTCGGGAGTGAATAGTAGAACCGAACGCCTAACTTCGGTTATTCGGCAATAATAACTCCGTTATTCCTGGCGTATTTCTCCCACTCTGCAATCATCTCGCTGCGTTTCTCAGGCTCTGCTTCGCTAAGATCGGTACGCTCTGCGGGATCATTTTTGATATTGAAAAGTTCCCAGTCCCCGGTGCCGAAGCGGCCGGGTAGTAGAATAATTTTCCAATCGCCTTTTCGCACTGCTCTGCTGTTATTAAGCTCCCAGCCAACGACATCGTCTGGCTCATGGATGATTTCACTCTCACCGTTTAAAAAGGGCAGTAGAGAGACGCCAGTATAAGGATGAACTTGGCGTCCCTTGTAGCTTGTGCCCGGATGCGTTGTCTTTGCTATATCAAGGAATGTGGCGGGCAAATCAAGGACAGTGGTGAGCTGGTTAGTAAAGGTTCCCGCCCTAGCTTCGAGCTTGCCGGGGTAACTTATGATGGCTGGCACCTTGAGGCCGCCATCGGACGAAAAACCCTTAAACATGCGCATTGGAGCCGTGCTGGCGCGGGCCCAGTGCGGCCCTAGGTAAGCGTAGGAGTTTATTTTGCCAATATTCTCAAAACTAGTATCGAAATTTTCATCGATCCAGTCCTGTGGGAAAGCGCGGGCCATGCCAGGGCCAAAACCTTGGGCGCCATTATCCGAGATAAAGATGACGATGGTATTGTCGCGCTGACCGGATGCGTCGAGATAGTCGAGCACTCGACCAATATGGTAATCCATGTTGTCGACCATGGCCGCGTAGGTTTCCATTTCGCGGGCATCAATTTGTTTTTGTTCGTCGCTTAAATTGTTCCAGAATTCCGTTTCAGGATAGGCCTGCTCGGGTGCGATGTGGCCGGGTTCTATAAGGCCGATTTGTTCTAGTGACATCAAGCGTTTTTCGGCAAGCGCGTCGTAGCCGTCGTCGTACTGTCCTCTGTATTTATCAATAGTTTCGGCAGGTGCTTGAAGCGGCCAGTGCGGTGCGGTGTAAGCAAGGTAGGCAAAAAACGGTTTATCATCGTCTTCGCCGGATCGGATGTATTCAAGGATTTTATCGGTATAAAACCGGCTTGAGAAAAAGTCATCTGGAAGCTCAGTGCGAACGCCATCTTCACGGTACCAGGATGTGTCATGGTCAACGGTCATGGCGGAGTCGTCAAAATGACCAGCGCCTCCTTGAAGTAACGCGAACGAGCGTTCAAAGCCACGCGCTGCCGGTGACTGGTCATCGTCATATCCCAGGTGCCATTTGCCAGTCATATAAGTATGGTAACCAGCATCGAGAAGTAGTGACGAAACAGTAACTACATTGTGATTCAGATAACCTTCATAGCCGGGTTGGCCAAGCTGATTCGCCGCCTGATCATTAAACATGGTGCCCATACCAGCGACATGGCTATCAGCGCCACCTAGCAACATGGTTCGGCTTGGTGAGCAGGCCGCAGCAGCATAAAAATTACTCATTTTTAGCCCGCCAGCAGCGAGCGCGTCGAGGTTAGGTGTTAATATTTCACCGCCGAAAGCACCAATGTCCGAATAGCCAAGATCGTCAGCGACGATCAACAAGATATTGGGTCTGGTTTCTGTAGGTGTCGCGACGTTGGGCTCTATCTTAGCTTCACTGCAAGCAACGAGCAGTAACGATGTCAAAAAGAGTGCCAAAACCTTTTTCATTGTTGTCCCCTGAGGTTGCCTATTCCAATTCTACCAGGAGTCTACCATGAGTCTAACGAAGGCATGAGTGCTAGGATACGTTCGTTAGCAGGGTGACCTGACGACTGATCGCGCGATGTAAGGCAGGATTTTTTACTCGATAAAGATACAAGTTAAGCTGCATTGCAGGGCATATGCCACTCACGATAATTTGACAGCCTGGTATTTTGATGTCACTTACGTGCTGGCTTGTCGTTTTACAGTAACTGTGAAACGAGTATGACCCTTTACGAAATTGATGATAATATTTCTGTGAAAAATCATCAGGCGCTGTTATTTAATATTGTAAGATGGGGGCATTCATTGCGCGCTATTTAGGATGAAATGCAAGAGATCGTGGACCCCATTAATCAGTAAAAAATTTGGGAGCATTAGGATGATTAATAAAACGCTCAGTTTATTTTTAGTAGTAGTATCGGTCAATTTTTCAGTGGTTTCTCATGCTCAAAAACTAGATCTCAATATTGAAGTCAATCAGAAAATATTGGCAGAAAGTTTTATTGTCAATTTCAATGAAGCTATACCAATTTCCCCTATTAGAGCCGGGGACATTTCCGAGAAAGTTGCCTACCAAATTGCGGATTTATATGTCGCAGAATTAATTAAGCAGGAAGGGAAGGTGGCAGGGTATAAAGTTGGCACGTTTGCTAAAGGCGAATATGACAATGGACCTGTTAACGGCCTGGCCGGGCCGGTTACCGCAGTAATGTTTTCTAAAAGCATACATAACAGTGGCGCTCATATTTCCGTTGATTGTTGTAATATGAGTTTTGTTGAAGCTGATTTTGCGGCAGAGGTAAAAAGTGATGCTATTAACAATGCAGAAACTGATTTGGAAATTCTTGCCGCTCTTTCTGGTTTTCGCCCCTTTATTGAAATGCCCGACATATTACAGCCGTTGGGAAGTGACTCAAATGTAGGTGGAATAGCAACAAATTATGATGTTAGAAATGCAATTATTGGTGACCTTATCAAGAGTCGCGCGACTCCTGAATGGATTAAAAGACTAAATAATTTTAGTTTCCAGATGACCAATGAAAAAGACGAGCTGCTTGCTGAAGGATCGATTAAAGATGCCTATGAGCCGATTTACCGCGTTAGGCATTTACGCGACCAACTACTCAAACGTGGAAGGCCATTACAAGAGGGTGATTTGCTGTCGCTGGGAAATATGGGGGCAATCAGGCCTCTAAAACCAAATCTTTATTTTGATGCGACAATACGTCCCGTATTTCGAGGCAACATTGCCACAGTAAGCTATATAGGGCTTGACCCAAAGGGCACTGCGAAAGTTAGTGTGGTGATTGATCGATTGTCAGATTAATTTGTACCTATCAAATTTCAATTATTTACTACCAAAGTCAATTCTTTCAAACCAAGTAAAGGCAAGCTGTTCGATTTGGACATACAAAGGCCTGCGCGTCGAATGCGGAAATGCAATAGCGCATTACACTCTCCCGCGTTTCGTCGTTTCGTCGTTTAGGGTATTGGGATATTAAAATTCAAAATTTAGATGTTGTTCAAGTAAAAAGCCAGAGTCTAAAAGTAAGGTACAAAATAATGATTGATACGGCGATCTATTTGACATTGAGATTTAAATTGGCAGTGATAAGTGTAGTGGTGCTTGCCATATCAGCGTGTATGACAATTGGTGTAAAAACAGAGCCACCATTACTTGATTTGACTCAGACAGTTAAGCCTAATGTTGTGATTTTTTATATTGATGATTTAGGGTATGGCGACTTAAGCAGTTATGGTGCAACAAAAGTAGCAACGCCCGAAATTGACCGTCTAGCCGCAAAGGGCGTTCGCTTTACTGATGCCCATAGCTCAGCAGCCACTTGTACACCTTCTCGATACTCCCTATTAACAGGTGAACATGGATTTAGGAATAACGCTAAAATACTAGAGGGTGATGCACCGGCGCTAATTCAGCCTGGTAAATCAACATTAGCTGTTATGTTCAAAAAAGCCGGCTATGCAACCGGTGTTGTGGGAAAATGGCACTTGGGCTTAGGTGATGGCAACGTAGATTGGAATGCAGATGTTACGCCAGGGCCATTGGAGATAGGCTTTGATTATAGCTTTTTATTACCTGCCACAGGTGACCGAGTTCCATCGGTCTATCTTGAAAACCATCGGGTCGTGAATTTGGATCCACAAGACCCCATTACGGTAAGTTATCAAGGTAAGGTTGGTAACCGGGCAACTGGTTATGAAAATCCAGAACTGCTTCGCTATGTTGCTGATGAACAACATAATGACACAATCGTAAATGGGGTAAGCCGTATTGGTCATATGGCCGGTGGGGAATCTGCATTATGGATAGATGAAGATTTTTCAGACATATTTTCAGATAAAGCGATTGGTTTTATTCGCAATAATAAAGATAAGCCATTTTTCTTATTTCACTCATATCACGACATTCATGTCCCGCGATTACCACATCCTAGATTTATCGGCACCACAGATATGGGCCCAAGAGGAGATGCCATTGCGCAAATGGATTGGATCACTGGGCAAGTTGTTAAAGAACTTGAACAGCTTGGTATTGCCAATAATACCTTGATCATTTTTACCAGTGATAATGGTCCAGTACTTGATGACGGTTATGCTGATGAATCTGTTACAAAACTTGGTGATCACAAACCAGGCGGCCCATTCAAAGGCGGTAAATATAGCCGTTATGAAGCTGGGACTCGGGTTCCCACTATCGTTTACTGGCCTGGTAAAATTTCTGCACAAACCAGTGATGCTTTACTATCACAAATTGACATCTATGCATCATTGGCTAAATTGGTGGGTATTGAGCTAGATGTTAATGAGGCGCAAGATAGTCAAGAGCAGCTAGCTGTATGGCTTGGACAATCTACTCAAGGACGTACTGATTTAGTAGAAGAATCCTTGACCAATGGCTCGCTTAGAACGGGGAATTGGAAATACATTCCTGCTAGCGAGCAAGTGCACAGCTTTATCGCAGATAATAAAGCGATTGCTAGTGGTTACATGAACAAACCACAACTTTTTGATCTGTCAACTGATCCAAGCGAAAATTATAATTTGGCAGGACAACACCCTGATAAAGTGGAAAAAATGGATATCCGACTGAAGCAAATTATAACAAGTGGCTACTAGATAATAGACCCAAGCTATTCGGCAGCGGCTGGAGACTAGCATTTCAGCAAATTGGATACTGGTAGAAATGGTTCGCTATAGTTCATAGCGCGTTTTCTTTTGCCTGCTGTCTGGCGTTTCTTAGCGTTTGGGAGTAGGCCGACGATACTGTGATTCAAACGTCTCAGAATTCCAAAAACCGATGTGTTAACTTACTGTTTTATCAGCGTCCCCTTTGATTGGCCCCATGGAAAAAGTAATGAGAACTACGATAGTATTTATCGCCATTATTCTGCTCGTTGTTGGATGTAATCAGGAGCCAGAATCGGCAGAGAATTCGGAGTTGGCTTTGGAATCGCGGCCAAACATACTGCTAATCGTTGCCGATGACTTGGGGTATGGTGATATCGGGGTTAACGGTAGTGAAATAGATACCCCAAACTTGGATCTTCTTGCGAGCTCAGGATTGCGCTTCGATCAGTTCCACACTCTTCCAACCTGTTCGCCGACTCGCTCAATGTTGCTCACGGGAGTAGATAACCATTTGAACGGCTTGGGCACAATGAAAGAAGATAAGTTGCCTCACCATGAAGGTCTGCCAGGGTATCAAGGGTATTTGAACGACAGTACGGTGACAGTTGCTGAGCTACTTCGTGATGTTGGTTATCAGACCTACCTGTCTGGAAAATGGCACCTAGGTATGGAAGAAGAACAGAACTACCCCTCTGCAAAAGGGTTCTCGAATACATTTGCCCTGCTCAATGGAGGTGCTAATCATTTTAATGATTTAGGAACCAACGCCAATGTACCAAAGGCTAGCTATACTGAAAATGGAATGCCTGTTGAGCGGCCTGAAGGGTACTCCAGCGATCTGTTTACAGATAAATTGCTGGGTATGATCCAGGGGGGCGATAAACAAAGCCCGTTCTTTGCCTATCTTTCATTTACTGCGCCGCATTGGCCCGTACAAGCCCCACAAGATGCCATCAGTAAATACGAAGAGGCCTACGCACAGGGCTGGGATGCTGTACGCAGCAAACGTTTTGAGCGCATGAAGAGTGCCGGTTTAGTACCGCAGGAATTAGATTTACCGGCGCGATCAATTGACGTTCCAGCGTGGGACACACTATCTGAACGCGAACAGGAAAACGAAGCCCGAAAGATGGCCGTTTATGCTGCCATGGTCGACAACCTTGACGCTAATATTGGTCGCGTAATGCAATACCTAGAAAACCAAGGTGAACTAGACAATACCGTCATCGTCTTTATGTCTGACAATGGTGCAGACCCTTACGATAGATCGGCCAGAAATGCTTACCAAGAGTATTTTGAAGC
>CALKDE010000304.1 GCA_938082955.1 uncultured Pseudomonadales bacterium | reverse complement strand
CCGGTTAGCAATAGAGGGAATCTGTTCATGCTTAGTTCTCCTTTCGTAGAGAAAATAGATAGGCCACAAGGTCATCGACTTCACTGTCGGACAACGTTTGTGTATAGCTGGGCATGGTCGACTCTTCGACCCGTTCAAAGGATGCAATCTGATTCTTCGGATAAGACCAAAGGTTCGCATCGTCATCGATAATTCGTACAGAGAAGCTGTCTTCGTTCATGCGCAGCCCCTCTCTGACGAGGCCGCTCTTGTCGGTCACGCGTATTGTCCACCAGCGCGGGGCAACATCTGCATGGGGATTGAGCATATCGCTAAGTAATTCTTCTGGGCTGCGTCTCTCGCCCACTCTAGAAAGGTCAGGCCCTTGTCTGCCGCCTTGGCCGTCGATCATGTGGCAGCTGTTGCAGTCCCCCTTGTTAGTGAACAAGCTGGCGCCATTGGTGAGCGAACCGGACAGATTGATGTTTGCAGGGTTGGTGCTTAGAGAGCCAATATAGGCGACGAGCTGCCAAACCTGAGCGTCAGGTAGGTCAGATGCAACAGGAAGCATGGCGGTTCCGGGAATGCCGGTGCGGATAATGTTAAATATGCCTACTTCGGTACTGGCGCGGGTCAATCTGCCGGTAAGGTCTGGCGCGCCGGTCTCATCGTTGCCCTTGGCATCGAAGCCGTGACAGCGCGAGCACTGCCTCTCGAAATACCTAAGCCCAGCATTGATATCAAAATTCGTGTTGTAGAGATTGCCTGCATCTTCTGCAAGACTGCCGCTTGTGGCTAAAAACAGGCCGCTAAGTGCCACAGTCGCCAAGCGTCCCAATCGCGTCGTGAGATTGCCCATGCCCACTCCTCATTATAGTTGTTTTGGAGAGAACCAGTAGTGTAACACCACGCTTTTACTTCGCAATTGCTATTCCTTCGTGCGTTGCTCTGCTGATTGTAATTTCTAGGTTATAACAGCTGGAGAAAGCCAGCCCACCGCTATTTAAATAGTATGATAAAAAAGTGGTTTTCATTAAAGAGTAAAACTATACTCCGCTAAAATTAATGGGAGTCAAAATCATGCCATCTACACTCAGTGCTCTGTTTGGGCGCTCTCCGATCAGGCCTATTCAGGAACATATGGCGATGGCTCACCATTGCGTTGAGTTGTTAGGGGACTTCCTTGAAGCGAGTTTTGTTAAAGACTGGGACGCTGCCCTTGCTGCACAGCAAGAAATTCGGAATCAGGAAAATAGTGCTGACGATCTTAAAAGCAATGTACGTACGAACCTTCCGAAGAGCTTATTTCTTCCAGTATCCAGAACAGATTTGTTAGAGCTGCTGCATACTCAAGACAAATTGGCTAATCGGGCGAAAGATATAGCTGGGCTAATGCTAGGCAGGCGTATGGAAATTCCAGAGAGTCTGGTGGGGGAGGTTCGGGACTATTACAAAGAAAGTCTGCTGGCCGCGAGTCAAGCTCTCAAAGTTATCAACGAGCTGGACGAGCTGCTAGAGAGAGGATTTCGTGGGAAAGAGGTCGATCTAGTTGAGGGATTGATCAGTGAGCTGGATGAGCTTGAACACCAAACTGATGTAAGTCAGGTTAAGCTTCGAGCAAAGTTGTATGGGCTAGAGGAGTCTCTGCCTCCGGTTCACGTAATTTTTCTCTACAAGATTATCGATCAAATCGGGGATCTGGCAGATATTTCAGAAAGTGTGGGCGCTCGTCTACTGCTGTTGATCGCGCGATAAAAAATAGTAAAGCTTCACAAGCTGGGTGATACATGACTGACATAATTTCTCAATACGGTACTATATTTTTGATCATGGCCTGCGTGTTCGGTTTTTTCATGGCCTGGGGTGTAGGTGCGAATGACGTAGCCAATGCGATGGGTACCTCAGTTGGTGCCGGGGCCATCACGATCAAACAGGCAATATTCATCGCCATGATATTTGAATTTGCCGGCGCCTACCTGGCGGGCGGAGAAGTGACCTCTACGATTCGTAGCGGCATCATAGATATAGATAAAGCTGGGTTTACGGATTCGCCCGAGTTACTAGTTTACGGCATGCTGTCCTCGCTCTTAGCGGCGGGCACCTGGCTATTGATTGCCTCACACAATGGCTGGCCCGTTTCTACAACGCATTCGATTATCGGTGCAATCGTGGGTTTCGCGGTTGTCGGAATCTCGGTGGATGCAGTTGTATGGAGCAAGGTCTGGACCATTGTGGCGAGTTGGGTTGTTTCTCCTTTGTGTTCGGGCATCATCGCTTTCTATATATTTCGCAGCGTGCAGAAACTTGTTCTGGATACCGATGACCCTTTCGCTAATGCTAAAAAATACGTTCCTTACTATATTTTCATAGTGGGGTTCATGATTGCGATGGTTACCTTGGTAAAGGGACTGCGCTATGTAGGATTGGATTTCAGCTTTGGTCAGTCTTTGCTGATGGCGGTAGGAGTTGGAGCCTTTGCTATGATCATCGGTATCTTCCTGCTTCGCGCCATTAAAGAAGATGCAGCGCAAGATGAAAGCTTTCATTTCGGTAGTGTCGAAAAAGTATTTGGTGTGTTGATGATATTTACTGCCTGCTCGATGGCGTTCGCACATGGCTCGAATGACGTTGCAAATGCTATCGGGCCGTTGGCCGCTGTGAACGGTGTAGTACAAAGTGGGGGCGTATTTGCAGAGCAATCTGGCCTGCCGTT
>CALKDE010000303.1 GCA_938082955.1 uncultured Pseudomonadales bacterium | reverse complement strand
CCTTAACGTAGGCGAGGATTTCTTCTTGCCGGGCCGTGAGTTTAAGCATGTCATTGTCCTTTTTGGTATTAGTACTGTAATTATATACAGTTATCTGTCAATGGCAATAAAACTTTAGGCCTACGATTAATGAGATCTATCTGGGTTCAAGGCTCAGCTGATAAGGTCGAGCGCGCTAAGTTCGCCATCGAACAGCGGACATTCTATGGTGCTAGTAGGCTCATCAGTTGCAACGACATCCAAGAGGCCCCGCTGGCCAGAGCTTGATGCCAGGCAGAAATTTTGGGGTGAATTTTATTTATCACCTTGTCTCCAGAGTTTTACCGATTTAAATGTATGAGCTCCCGGTAGAGCCTACTTTCAATGCTAAAGATTGAGCTATTGCTTCGGCTAAAGCTTAATCATAATGCGTTGTAATTAGCCAATGAAAGCGAAATCGGCCGATTAGTTCTGCTCACTTTAAGCATCAAATTAACTGCGATTGCTAAGCGACAGCCATTATCGAAGGATCGGTTTTGCTAGCGTCGAACATATTTGTGATAATCGCTTCTCATTAGTCGAGTAAACCAAATGCAGCATACAAATACCCAGTCTGGCGTGGTGATGCTCGATCTAAAGGGCCTGATTGTTCAGGTTGAGGAGAGAAAATTATTAACGCACCCGCAGGTTGGTGGTGTGATCCTCTTTAGTCGAAACTACGCATCTGCGGCGCAGCTCGAAGACCTAATAGCCTCGATCAAACAGTGTAACGACCACCTTCTTGTTGCAGTAGATCAGGAGGGAGGTCGGGTTCAGCGCTTCCGGGATCAATTCTTAACGCTGCCTGAGCTGCGAGCAATCGGCGTTGAGTACGAAAAGGATCCACAGCAGGGAATAGCGGCGGCTAAACTGTGTGCTTGGGCGATGGCTGCCGAGTTGATGCAATATGGGGTCGATATTAGCTTCGCCCCTGTACTGGATCTGTTCGACGTAAATAGCCCGGTAATAAAAGAGAGAGCATTTTCGGGTGACGGCGCCACGGTGGGGGAAATCGGCCTCGCTTATATCGAGGGGATGCAAGACGCTGGCATGGCGGCAACAGGCAAGCATTTCCCTGGCCACGGCAAGGTATTGGCGGATTCTCATACTGAGCTGCCCACCGATACGCGTAGCTTAGACGAGATCCGCAAGAATGACCTAATTCCTTTTGCGCAATGTATTCAGAGCCTGGATGCGATAATGCCTGCGCATATTGTCTTTCCGGAAGTCGACGAGCATTGTGCAGGCTTCTCTAAAACCTGGATAGAAGGCTTGCTACGTGCTGAGTTAGGATTCGATGGGGTGGTCTTCAGCGACGACCTTACTATGGATGCGGCGCACAGTGCCGGCACGATCACCGAGCGCGCCGACCTAGCATTAGCTGCCGGATGCGATATGGTGCTTGTCTGTAATCATCCGGAACAAGCTGCTGCCGTTGTTGACTATCTGCACGAGAAGCAGCAGCCGGGCAATAATAGAATTGGCTGCATGCTAGCGAAGAACGCGAGTAAACATGCTGGCTTGTATGAAAGTGATAGATGGCTGGAAGCGAAACAGTTAATCGACAGATTGTCGGTGTAACTAATTCATCTAACAGCCAAGCGCTAGAGGAAACCTTTTTTTAATTGGAGAGTGTAGAAGTGCCGGAAAATTTATTGTCTTTAGATTTGTTACGTGACCTAGGTTGGGGCGCGGAATTATTTGCTGTCGTTACGATCACACTGGTTGGTCGTTTTATTGCGATGCGTTTTCTTAATGTGCTAGGAAGTCATTTCGAGAAGACGAGCAATGCCTGGGATGATGCGTTGTTTGACGCAGCGCGACTGCCGCTGAGCTGGTTTATTCTGATAATGGGATTGCTGTGGGCCGTCGAGGTAAGTGATGGCTATATTGATACAGAGTTGTTTTCAGCTGACAATCTCGCTGTATTCAGGCAACTCACTTTTATAGTGCTAATCGCTTTGTTTACCGTGCGCTTTTTGACTCGAGCGGAAAAGCGCCTCCTAGAAATTCAGGCAGAAGAGGCGGACGAACTAGGCACGACCCTCGACCCAACGACTGTTCATGCGCTGGGTAAGGTACTGCGGCTTTCTACTTTTATTTCTGCGGTGCTAATTGCGATGCCAACTGTAGGAATAGAAATCACCGCACTGTTAGCGTTCGGTGGTGTCGGCGGCATCGCTGTAGGCTTTGCGGCAAAAGATTTGCTCGCCAACTTCTTTGGCGGCCTTATGATCTATCTGGATCGGCCATTTGCTCTTGGTGATTGGATACGCTCGCCAGACAGAGAAATTGAGGGAACGGTGGAAGCGATCGGCTGGCGCCTGACGGTTGTGCGCACATTCGATAAACGGCCGCTGTATATTCCTAACTCAGTATTCAATACGCTTTCGCTGGAAAACCCCTCGCGGATGTCGAACCGGCGCATTAAGGAGAATATTGGTATTCGTTATTCAGACTCCGACAAGATGGAAGCCATTGTTAGAGACGTGAAGGCGATGCTGCAGTCGCATGAGGAGATCGATCAGAAACAAACATTGATCGTGAATTTCTTGAGCTACGGGCCCTCGTCACTAGACTTTTTTATCTACACCTTCACGAAAACCACTAACTGGATTCGCTTTCACGAAATAAAGCAGGATGTACTGTTAAAGATTGTTGGGATTGTTCACTTTCATCAGGCAGACTTCGCCTTCCCAACAACTACGCTGGATGGCATTGATGGCCTATTAGTAAAGAGTGCTATTAGGGAAGAACCTTAGTTAAATGACGCCGGAAAAAATCGTAGGAGTTCAGGCTCGCTCGACTCGTCTGCATTGTGAGGAGGAGGTCGAAGCCGCTTTGGATTCGATGGCCGCTTCCATTACTGCTGATTTAGCGGATAAGAACCCGCTAGTAATTTGTATAATGCATGGGGGCTTAATAACCAGCGGTAAGCTAGCTACTCGTTTGGGTTTTCCGCTACAGTTAGATTATCTGCATGCAACGCGTTACCGCGGGGAAACTAGCGGTAGAGATTTAGAGTGGAAGGTTTTTCCTAGCGTGTCCCTCAAGGGCCGAGCAGTTCTGTTGGTTGACGATATTTTTGATGTTGGTACAACGCTGAAGCTGATTGTCGAATACTGCAAGCAACAGGGCTGTGCGTCGGTTCACACTGCGGTTTTGTTAGACAAGCAGCACGATCGCAAAGAGGTGGGCATCGAGGTGGACTTCGTTGGTTTGAAGGTTGCGGATCAATATTTGTTCGGCTATGGAATGGACTACAAAGACTTTCTGCGTAACGTGCCGGGAATTTACGCCATTGCCGAGCAGGATATGTGACCTCTGACCGCTGCTGTTAGATTGTCGGCGCCTCTACTCACACTCGACTAATTTTGGCACGCTGGTAAATAACAGCGCTGTCTTAACGCCTTTATTGTCTTCGTCCTCAAACAAACTTTTGTATCTGCTCAGCTGGCCTGAATAGAGTGCTACTTGCTCGGCGAGAAAACTCTCCAATGATTGCTTGCTGGAAGGCTGTGAAGACTTGTAGTCGATGATCCAGCGCACGCCTTTGTTATCGATAAATGTGCGGTCAATTATGTGGGTGTGTACGAAGCCGCTGGCATAACTTTGTAGCGGCAGTTCGGCGGCGCTTTGCTCTTGCTCGTGATCAAATACCCAATGCAGCTCAGAATCGTGCAAGGTGCTGTGTAGAGACTGTTCGACTTTCGTCATTGCATTATCGATTTCGCCGCTGGCGAATGAGAATGCACTCAATCGCCTTCTCCAATAGTGCTTCAAGCCTGCAAGGTTGACTGGATCGAGAAGCTGGTTGTTGCTTAGATAGTTCTGCAGTGCCTCATGGACAAGATTACCAACTTCTATGTGTAGCTGATTCTCTGCAGCCAACTCGATCTGCGCGGGGGCATCAACAGGGTCTATAGATGGCTCTTCAGTAATCTCTGCTGATTCGCTCTGGGTGAACGCTTCCGTTGGTAGTCGTAGAAGTGAAGGGCGTGTCTTTAATGGATCCTGCTGCTTAAAAGGCAAACTCATGGAGCGTATGGGAAGGTAGTCGAGCGATGCGTCGGTGAGATTTTCCCAGATGGTAGCCAGCAGTGTGCCGGAGCCTGGTGTGGCTGCCTCGCCGTCTTTGTCTGCTAATGTAGCAGACAAGTACACCGACTTCATTGCGCGCGTTACGCCGATATACAGCAGCCGAGTGGTTTCTAATCGTGATTTCTGTGCCTTCTCGAAGCGCAGCAGATTGTAGAGATTATTGTCTTCTATTCCGGTAGCAGAAAGTGTGGCTAGGAAGAGCTTGTTATCGCCTTGCTGATTCAATCGCTGATGCCATAGCAGTAGCGACTTATCGTCGGCGCGGCTGGGTCGCGCAAGCCCGGGTAGAAATACATGGTCGAACTCTAGCCCCTTGGATTTGTGAATGGTCATGATTTGCACAGGGTTGGCGTCAGTAGCCCCGGGCGCGCTTGAGACAAAGCTTCGCTGGATCTTCGCTTCGAATTCGGCGAAGTTCTCTAAGCCTCCTGCGACTTCTGAATCCTTTATGATTTCATAGAATCTTTCTAGGCTGTCGCGTTCAGAGTCGGATCGAAGAATTTGGTCGCCACCAAGTTCGTTAAATGTAGTGCGGATCACGCGGCTTATTCGAGTCTGTTGCTTCGCCAAGAGAGCGCCGCGCAATATTAAGGTTAGCTTTATTATGCGTACTCGGCCGTCGCTGCTGAGCTGTTTATTTTCTTTGTCTGCACACAGCTGCGTCATGCTTTCAAAGACGCTAATATTGTTTCTAAAGTTCGCTACGACATGCAGATCCTCAAGGGATATTCCACACCACGGTGCTCTAAGGACGGCTAGCCAAGAAAGCCTATTAGCCTGATTGCATACAGCACTTGTTAAACTTGTCAGATCGGTGATGAGTGGAAGTGTATCCAGCCTATCAATTTCATTAGCCAGCCAGGGAATTTCGGCTTCGCGAAGTGCCGGTAGTATGAATTTCAGGTGGCCTCGGTTACGTATCAGTATCGCTATCTCGCGCTGGGAGTGCTGCTTGCGAAGTCGCGATATCTCATCAGCAATATAAGCGGCCTCCTCGATGTAGGCTTCGTTCTTACCATCTTCATCAAACTGATAGATGCGAGTTGACACGGCGCTCTCGATGTCCTTTGGGTGTACTGCTTGGGAGTGTGAGTAGCTCACCGCACCGCGAGAGATGTCGTTCTGCTCGGGGAAGGCGCCAGAGAATACCGTGTTTACCCAATCGACGACGCCTGCGTCAGATCTAAAATTCGCTAACAGATCTATCGGTGTCACTGGGATGGGGCCTAGGCCACTTTCGCGTAGTTTAATGAATAGCCCCACGTTGGCATTTCGAAATCCGTAGCAGGACTGCATCGCATCGCCTACAACGAAGAGCGTTCGCCCGTCTCGTTCTTCCCAGCCTGAGGTTAGCTTGCGCAGTAATTCCATCTGCGAGGACGACGTGTCTTGGAATTCGTCAATGAGTATGTGCTTGATCTGGTAGTCGAGGCTAAGCGCCAGGTCTGTAGGGTTATCCTCAGCACCAAGTGCGCGAAGTGCGGCTAGGCTTACCTGCGAATAGTCTATTTTGTTCTTTTGCGTAAACGCCAGTTCCAGTTGCGCCATTAGCGTTGGAAGTACTAAGGTCAAAGTGTTGAGAAAGTCCCAGGACAGTGCGTCGTCATTCGGTAGGGGGAGCCTACGAAGATAGTCCAATGCCCGTAAGAGTTCGGGCGACTCAGCCATCGACTTAAGCAGTACCTTCATTGCCTCCTTCTTTTCTTTTTGTAGTGCCTTGTGTTCTTTGTCACCTGACTGAGGTGGAAAGCCTTCGCCTTTTCTCACATCTTGACGAAAGGCTGTGCCGGTCTTAACTAGAAACAGGCTCGCCAGGGCTATCCACGTGTTCAGATTTGTATGGCTGCATTCAGGCAGATCGTTTAGTTCACTACAAAGCAGCAGGTCCGATTCGATTCCCTGTTCGCTAAGGTTATTTGTTGCGTACCGAAGCAGCGGTATTAATTCAGCAGCGTAAGGCTCTAAAAGCGATTGTGCGTTCTCGATGGATTCTTCAATCAGCTCCAATAGGTTTGCAGTGAGATAGTCCATGGCGTGTTCAGGAGAGCTTGCAACTCCTACGATATCGCCAATCCATTGCTCGCGCTGCTTCAGCAGGTTTGTAAGGAGCGTTTCTAGCTTTTTGCTATCGTTGTCGAAGTGCAGCATCAACTCGCCAATAGCGTTAGAGATGGGCAAGTCTTCATCGAGCAGTTTTAAACTGTTTCGAATCGCAAGGTGATAGCAGTCATCGATCTGCTCGCTTATCTGCAGTGGGCCGCCAAAATTGGAGAGTATGGGAAGCTTGCTTGCGAGAAAATTGCAGAAGCTATCTATGGTCTGAATACGCAGTCGGTTTGGTGATTGCAGCAGCTGCCAAGCTTCCTTTTTGTCCTGTTCCAGCACGCTGTTGGCGATGTTATATTTGTCTCGCTTTAACTGCGTGTCTATATTTTGAGGGTCGACCTGTTGCGCCCATTCGAGCGTATTGAGAATCCGCTGCGCCATCTCATTGGCTGCTTTCTTGGTGAAGGTTATGGCTAACACTTCTTCTGGATATTGGCAGGCAGCGAGGAGTTTGAGAAAGCGCAGGCTGAGTAACTCTGTCTTACCTGAGCCGGCTGGGGCCTGCACGGCGATGGAGCGCGTAATATCTAGCGCATTTTGACGCGCATCGAAGTCGATTATTTGTTTTCCCGTGCTCGTCATATCTCTTCTTCGCTGACGAATATCTGGCTGTGATCTGCTTCGGCTATTCGGCATAGCGGGCCTAACTCGCAATATTGGCAAGTCGTGCCGCGGCTTGGAGCTACGGCTATGAGCCCAGATTCAAACTCTTCGGCTAGCGCGTGGATGCTTTTATTCCAATAGTCTTGCAGTGCCGGCCAGCCGCCTTCGAAGAATTTAGCCTGTCTGCTGACTTTAACCTCTGCGCCAAAATCAGTTAGCTCCATGGGGCTGATTAGACCGATGTTCTGCGCATTGAGTTGGAAGATGAGTGTTGCGCTGACAGGCTGATCGGAGTGTTTGCTGACTGCAATCTGATACAGCGGGAGCTGCAAGTCATCGGGCCTATCATCAAACCATTTGTAGTTAGTGAATTTTCCTGTTTTATAATCGATAAGGGCCACAGAGCCATCGGCTAATTGATCTATGCGATCTATGCGCAGCTTGAGTGAGAGCTGCGAATATTGCCAAGACACAGTCTCCTCGTTATGTAAGATGGTGAATTCGCTGCGCTGCTTCTCCAAAAGCAGGAAGCCCTCTAACAAGCTCGTTAATCGACCTTGTTCAAGCAATGAGAAGGCAGGGGTCATTGTTTCGGGGTGAAGTTTTCTGAGATAGTCGATAGCGATCTCGGCGCCTTGAGTCGTTAATTCTTCTGTCTGGGCAGGAGACAAACTGTGCAGTGTTTTCGAATCGCCCAGTTGCATGCCGATTTTTTCTAAAGCCTTATGCAGGGCATTTCCTCTAACTAATGCATTTAAGCCATAGCTAAACTCATCGAGCCCCTTTGCCGTCAAACGATTCCTGGCGAAGGCCCTAAACGGGCAGTTGGATTGGTTGCTTAGCAAGCCAGTTCCACCGGACACTTTTTCGTCGGCTAGCAGTGGAATGTGCAGTGTTTCTTCATGCCTTTGTAGAGTGTTAGCCATCGGGTTGCTCGAATTTTCCTCGACAACAATCTTATTAGCATTCACCGGTTCGAAGGCCATTTCTTTAAGCAGGGCACTAGGCCTGATGGAGAGCTCTTCTTCTAACGTATGGTGACTAATCACCATCGCCGCTTTGGTGTTTTTCCGAAGTGAGATCAATTGTGTGAGCGCGGTATCTAATTGCTGCTGGTTCGAGCTGTTGGGCATGTCCAGTGTCTGTTGTAAGCCATAGGGCAGAAATGCCACTGGGTTTATTGCCTGGGGCCAATTTCTGTCATCTACAGACAGAATCCACACGTAATCGAACAGCAGATCCTGCGACTCTTCGATATCCACGAGGGAAATTTGCCGACGATCATCAAAGTTTAGATTCACATTGGATTGCTTCAGAAAAGTCTGCAACTTCCCAAGAGCGCTTGCTAGGGAAATATTGCCCAGCACTTTCGATGAGGCAGCAAAGCGTTGGCAGCATTGCTGCCAAAGGATGCCTTGCCGACGATTGTGTTCTGCGCAGGGATTTCCAGGCCAGCCTAGCAGTTGTAATTGTTTGCTAAACAGTTGCAGCCATTGTCGTAACGGCTGATGATTAGGTTCGTATCTAGAGAGTTCGCTAAAGGCTAGTAATGACTGGGCTAGGATAGGGCAGTGATGGCTGCGCTCGTTCTGCAACATGAACGCGCGTAGTTGAGAGAGGCGAACCTCTGCCTCTGTGTTTCCGCGAAGCGTTATCTCCAGGGCAATACGTGCTTGCAGCTCGTCTTCAGCTCCAATTAGATTCGGTAACTGCAATAATCTACAGAACCGTTCGCTATCTATTAGTTCAAAATTGAGAGCAAGTAGTGACAAAGCGACACTAAAGTCCTGCAATTCGTCAAGCGTGTCAGTGCTGTGATAGCGATTAAGATGATCGGCTATATCAAATTTCCTGCTATTGTCGGCTTTACTGTTCCTAAATAGAGTCTCTTCGATCATGGGCTCTAAGGAGCGGCTGTGGTCAACCACTATACCGATGTGTGCATCCGGGAATTGTCCGGCCTTGGCTTGGCACCAGTCGATGCAGGCATCAATCTCTGTGCTGTTGCTTGGATAACTGCGATAAGCGCTATCTTTGCTGGCGAAGATGGAACCTAACGGTGTGTCTTGGGTAGTTTCACGCGACCACTCTAGTTCGCAAACACGAGCCAGGGCGTCGAACAGTTCCACGTACAGAGGAGGAGGCTGGTTGAAATTGATTAGAGCGATCTTGTTCGGCAGTATTGGCTTAAGCTGTTCGATATGCTTTGCGATTACCCTGCCGGCGTCGCTTAGGCTAACAGCATTTATTTTCTTACAGCGCGCCTCGAATTGCTCGCTCCAATCCAGAAATGTCTGAAAGTCTACCGCTCCTCTATAGCGTTCTGTTTCGCTGCTCGCAGCAACGTCCCATTGTTGAAAAAATCGATAACTTCGTGCAGCTGAGTTTGCAGTTTCTTC
>CALKDE010000302.1 GCA_938082955.1 uncultured Pseudomonadales bacterium | reverse complement strand
GACTGTGTAGTCGAGAGCAAGTTCTCTATATAGATACGCCCTTGCTTAGGAAATATGGAGGGCACGAGGATCAATTGTCCAGGCAATACTGGGGCATGGATAGGTTTCGTGTGCAGTCACTTGTTAAACTACTTAACAGTGGTGTATTAGAGAATGAGCAAAAACTACTAGCCAGGATGACCTTGTTAGAAAAGGCGAAGATTCTGAGAAATGGTGCGGCAAAAAGGGGCAAGACACAAAGTGCTGAATATTATGAACAGTTATTAATAGACTATCGTGAAGTGGACTGTGAGAGTTGAATGATTGAAAGCGTGAAAAATCCTATGCCAGTGAATATAGTTGTGGCTCATGGGCTTGAAGCTAAGGCTCTAGTAAAGATGCTAGAGTTAGAGCGCCACCACGTTTCTTCCAAATTCGTAGAGTACAGCAATTCAAATAAGCTGCATCTTCTAGTGTCTGGCATAGGTAAAGAGGCGATTACCGCAGGAGTAACTTATCTCAGTGAACAGCAAGCCTCTGATAGCGGCGAGATAAGAGCATGGCTGAATATTGGCATAGCAGGTCACCGTGATGCTTCTTTGGGAAGTGCCTGGCTTGGTAATAAAATCACAGATCACAGCGCAGGAACTAACGCGTACCCGCCACAGCTCATCGAAGGAGTCGAAGTTGGCAGCGTTGTCACTGTTGATGAACCCGAAAATTCGTACCCATTGGATGCCGCGTATGAAATGGAGGCTTCCGCGTTTTATGCTGAGGCGACTAAGTATTCAACCGCGGAGATGGTGCAGGTTTTCAAAGTAATCTCGGATAATTTGAAAAACCCAATTAGTGAAATTGATATACGCAGTGTTCCGGGCTTAATCGCTGCACAGGCGCCCCAGTTACTGATATTGATCGAAAGAATGAGTGCAATCGCTAGTCAACACAATTTTAACCAGCGACTACCGAGTTACTTTTTCGAGATATGTTCCAAGATTCATCTAACTGTAAACCAAAAACTGCAGTTGAGGCGACTCTGTCAGCGTTACAAAGCCTTAGGTTTGGAAAAAGAGCTGGGCTGCGTTGCGGGCCCGAAAGCTAGCGATGCTAGAAAACTAATACAGCAGCTTACTGAGCGCATTGACAGGATTCGCGAAGCTTAAGCTTGTGATTGGAAGACTATGTTTTCGACAATCTACATCGAAGAAGAGGTTCTAGAGCTGGAACGCGTAAGAAATTTGCTCGACAGATTTGCGCAAGTCCCGCAAGTTATTTGCGGTCGCTATGGCGAGGTTTTTAATCGCAAGTCGCAAAACTTTCGTCTGCAGAAAATGGCGCCAGCACTGATACTCGCAAAAAAATACGGGAACAAAGTTTTAGCCGCGCCCTCTGGATATGGCTATAACGAGAGTAAGGGTTATTACTTTTCGCACATGCTGAACTGTGTTTACGATTGCCGTTATTGTTTTCTGCAGGGGATGTATAGCTCGGCGAACTACGTCTTGTTCGTTAATTACGAGGACTTTGAAGAGGCGATCGCAGAGAAAATAGGGGAAAACAATGGCGGTGGCGTGTATTACAGCGGCTACGATTGCGATAGTTTGGCGCTAGAGCCAGTCAGCAACTTCTGCAGTCATTTTTTGTCTGTGTTCAAACGTTATCCTGATGCGGAACTAGAAATTAGGACCAAGAGTACGCAGGTTCGAAGTCTGCTGGACACTGAGGTTGTTCCAAACTGTGTGATTGCAATGAGTTTTACCACACAGGAGGCTGCAGGGCAGTGGGAGCACAAAGTGCCTTCAATAAAAAAGAGATTGGAGGCATTGCACAAATTGCAACTCGCTGGCTGGAAGGTCGCTATTCGTTTCGAACCTCTCATCCTTGGCGCTGAAGGGTTGGCGCCCTATGAAGCCCTGTTTGAGCAAATATTTTCAAAGCTCGATGCGCAGAGGCTGCATTCGGTTAGTAGTGGTTTGTTTCGAATGCCTGTCGATTTCCACAAGAGAATTGTAAAGCTCTACCCTGATGAAGAGTTGTTTGCGCGACCCACCCAGACGACACAGGGAATGATTGCTTTAAAAAGCACAGAGGAAAACACGCACTTGATGGCGATAGAGGAGCTTCTGTTGAATTATGTCTCGTCTGAGCAATATTATCGTTGTGCGTAATTTTTTTGGAAAACTAGGGAGGGTGAAAACTTGAATAATCCGAGCAACCAAAAATTGGTAGTAGTAACGGGCGCTTCCTCAGGGATAGGTTTGGCCTTGGTGAAGGCATTGTTGGCGGAGGGGTACGCAGTACTGGGGATCGCCAAAAGCTTTGAGAAGGCGGGGTTGAACCACCCAAATTTCAGCGGCCGGAGTATTAATCTAGCTGATCTCGATGGGCTTCCAGAGGCTATGTCTTTATTGCTCAATGAAATTGATAGGCCGATTAAAGCGTTGATAAACAATGCAGGCATAGGACGTATGGGGTTCCTAGAGCAGCTGTCCGTAAAGGACATTCGTCTTGTGATGGATACCAATCTAACGAGTCAGGTAATTGTGACTAAGACGTTCTTGCCCCTGCTAAAGAAGCAGGGTGAAGGCGATATCTTGTTCATGGGTTCGGAAGCAGCTCTCAAAGGAGCTAGGCAGGGCAGTATTTACTGTGCAAGTAAATTCGCGCTTCGTGGCTTTTCACAGGCTCTGCGGGAGGAATGTGGTAAATCAGGCGTCAGGATAACGCTCATCAATCCAGGCGCTGTGCGTACGCCCTTCTTCGAAAAATTACAGTTTGAGCCAGGTCTCGCGGCGGAAAATGCAATCGAGCCTGAGGATATTGCGAGTGCGGTTTCGATGGTGCTGGCCGCAAGGTCGGGAACCGTATTCGATGAAATCACGCTTTCTCCCAGGAATCAGGTTTGGAAGAAGAAAGACTAGAGCTTTCAACATTATTTGCGACAATTTGACACAGAAGACTTAGATCGCCTATTCGCTCAAGAGCTGCGATAATCCCATGATCTAATTCATTTTTCCTAAATTGAGGTTTCTATGAAGCATTCACAATTTACACTTTGGAGCGCATCGAGATTCGTAGTTTGCGCGCTATTTGCACTCTTGGTTTCCGCGACCGCTTTTGCGCACACTGCGCTAAAAGAGGCTACACCAGCTGATGGATCGATCATCAAGCAAGGTCCAGCGCATATCAATCTGACTTTCAATGGTCCTGTTAAATTGCTGAAGCTGGAGCTAATGGGTGTGGGGCACGAGATGCCAACTAATTTCGAGAGCAATAGCGAAGCTAAAGTTGCCTTTATGATCGAAACACCGGGCATGCACCCGGGGGCGTTCACTGTTAACTGGGCTGTAATGGGTGAAGACGGTCACACTGTAGCAGATAGCTATAGCTTTACTGTGGATCCGAGCATCGCCGAAGACCATACTGGTGAATCTGCAGGCGACAGCCACTAACCCTGAATAGGCAGTTCGATGTTTACACTCCCTGGCATTTGGGAGCTAGCAAGTCTACTAGCTAAATTACTTCTCTATATTGGGGCCTTCAGTATCGCTGGAGGCAGTCTGAGTGCTTGGCGTTATTCAAATGCAGATAGAGCTCAACTCTTCTCAAACTTCTCTTATATCTTTGTCGGCACGGTTATTGGTTTTCACGGGGCTCTGCTAGGCTTTTTTGTGCAAGTGGGATTGATAAACGATAGCGGTCTGTCAGGGATTTTTGATTGGTCAATGATATCGATATTACTCGATACAGGTCTTGGCGATGTTACCTTGCTGAGGCTGCTCTCGTTTCTGCTTGCAGGGGCATGCAGTGTGATCGTTATCAAGAAGCTCCAGCGCTCGAATATCGATCTTAAGAATCCCGTGATTCGATTATTGTTTCTCCTGCAATTAGCGGCTCTAGTAGCACTGGCTTTTTCTCATAGAATAACGGGCCATGTGTCTGTTTTAAGTTTAGTGGCGCAAATATCTATTGTAGTGCACTTCTCTGCA
>CALKDE010000301.1 GCA_938082955.1 uncultured Pseudomonadales bacterium | reverse complement strand
TCAAGCATTGCGAAAAAAAGGCTGCGTGCTCTAACTATGCCGTAGCAGGATCTATCGGCGAACTCATGAGTCGATCATTCCATGGTAATCGAAGAGCTAAAGATGAATTCAAATTGCGATGGCGAGTAAGAGTGCGCTCTTATCAATGAAAGGGTTGTAAGCTGCAGAAGGCGTTACGCCAACCTTTTTAGAAAGCGCGCGTAGGGAAATCATCTCGGCTTCGTTATTTTCGATGTGACTTTGAGTCGCGTTTAGCCATGCTTCTTTGACATTACTGTGCTGATAATTAGAGCCTGCCTTTTGTTTAACGATTAACACCGTTGCCTCCAACGATCTAAATTTGAAAGTTGTAGCGTAGATGAACTTGCAAAATATCGTTGTTGCGAAAATTATAAAAGATGGAATCGCGGCGGCTTCCATAGTCTACCCATAGCAGTCCCACCTCGACACTATCGGACCAGCTATAGTCTGCCGAGACCCTACTGACCTGACCCGTTTCGTTTGCCAGTTCATTGTGTACTGCCACTACCGTCAGCTTTTCATTCAGCGCAGTCCAGTAAAGCCTTGCACCGAAACTGGTTTGATTTTCATCAGCATACATAAAGGCATCATGGTTTTTAGTTCGTATGCTATCTAACTCGAAGGTCAGTAGCAGATTTTTGAAACCATTATACTCAACTCCGAATACGGATAAGACCTGATCCTTTTCATCCCATCCACCGAGTTGTCGAAATATCGAGTCTCGGTTGGGAATCACGGCCTTGTCTAGGTGTAGGCCTAATTCGCCAAAATACAGCCAAGAGCCGTCTGCCCAATTTGCAGCCACACCGAATGCGCGCATGCGGTTTTGGCCGTACTGAAATAGTGGGTTTATCGAGCGCGCAGCAGTAATTTCTTCTAGGCTCAATGCATTGTTATTGAACTCACCGGCGACGAACTGCAGGTCTCCCTGACTAAGGTGAGTGGAGGCTCTAAAAAAATACTCTTCTTCGGTATCAGGAGAGTCCCTGTTGATTCTTATGCCTGCTTGACGCAAGGCGACAAACTGATCGAACTCATCACCAATAGGCGCCGTATAATTTTTGTTAGCACGGTGCGTGATCACGCCATCGAAGGTCCACTGGCCAGTGCTGTAACTAAGCAGCGCCGCGGGAACTTGCAGGCGAATGTCTTCTAGGTCTTGTTGCGCGAAGGTGTACTGATCTTCTGTATTGATAATGTCAGTAACTCGAGAATATTCAGCCAATCCCCAGGCTAGTATTTGATTGCCTAGTTTGAAATAGAAACCATTGTTGTATTGCTTCTCTATGTAGAAGTCGCGAACTTCGAAGCGGTTACGGAACTCATTCGTCTCGTCCGAAGTGTATTCGATGCCTTCATCGAGTCTGTAGACCTCGTCATGATAAACCTTGCCGCTAATGCGAAAATCGAAACCCTCGCCAAGCTTTTTGTCTAGCTGTGCAAAAAGGCTGGTTTCAATCTTATTTAAATCGCGGTCCTGACGGCTGAATAGTGCGCCAGGACGTTCTATCCCCTGTGAAACTTTCTGCGTAACCCAACCTATAAGGGAGAAACCCTCATCCGCCAGGGAATTAGTAGTTTCAATGTCGACATCAAGTGTATTGAAGAAATCATTCTGTGCAAGGCTTGGCCGAATACAAGCGATCGCTAGAAACGCGAGTAGCAAGTGATAGCTGCTGCCTCGATGGAAATATTTCGTCACGTGTAGCGCCACCGTGATTAGCCTCAGTCGAACCCCCGTTGCATTGCCTGGGTAGTCAATAATTCATCGGCAACGTCGACGTTGTAGTCGATGGATTTGATTTGCAGAATGCTTGCGTGTTCTTGCCGGTCATTTCGAGTAGTGATTGCTTGTAGTCTTTTTACAGTCCAAATATCTTCGACCAATTCTACCTCTGAGGCTGTAAAGAACTTGATACGGTTTCCCCGAAGTTCCCAAAACTGGCCGCGAAGCTGTATGAATTTCTCTTTGCTAACCCAGCTTTGCATTTTGGAATAGCCGGTGGCCTCTTCGGCGCGATCCTTGAATTCGGATTTGGCAATCATTTCGATAACCCAGCAGTCTTCACCGCCTATCATTTCTGACTCATTGACGAAGCTGTAGTCGTACCAATCGATTTCGAAGCCATTGATATCAGCATAGGTGAAATCGCTGCCAAGAAACGAATCCGATGTATCACTACTCGCGAGTCGCTTTACTCGTTGTAAGGCCGGAAGATAAAGCCAAGAGTCATCATCACGCAGGCTATCATTCCAGTCAAAATTTAGGTACGCGGTGCCGCGAATGTCGGCAGGCGATTCGAACAGCGACAAAGTTTTCGTATCTTCCCCGTAGTTTTTGGAATAAAGTTTTAGATTCCTGATTCGCTGTCTTTCTCGTCTATCGATAAGTACCAAAGTAATATCGCTTACCGAGGAATCACCTGCTTCCCGCTCGTCTACCCTACGCATGACTTCTTCGGCGGAATATTCTGCAGATAGCGAGCTTGCTGGAAACATGAAGAGAATGCAGCAGGAATACAACGCCGATTTAAGTCTTCTTGCTGTTATCACTGGGGCGCTCATGTGCCTGTCTCCTACAGTAAAGTTTCAACTGGAATTGGTGTTAACTATGCCAGAGACATTATCACGCTAACATCTACGCTGTTGGAGCAAGCTTAGCGACATCACCCTCACCCTCACCATCATCATCACCGTCGGCCCAATAAAGTATAGCAGGCAACAT
>CALKDE010000300.1 GCA_938082955.1 uncultured Pseudomonadales bacterium | reverse complement strand
AGTGTTAGGCACTGGCGCGGTAATGCGCTGCGCTGAATAGCGAACCCAGGAGAAATATCCGATATTAGCCAGCAGGAGAAAAATGGCTATATAGCGCATGGCCTAAACCCGTCCTCGAGCGCTGTCAGGGTTTGGGCAAGCCACATCGAGACCATCGAGAACAAGGGAAGTGACAATCTCACTACGGTCTAGGCCGGCTAAGCCATGCAGCAAACCAGCATCTCCGCCTGCAAAGTAAATTTCGACAGTACCGGCTCTGCCCAATGCCCCTCTTTGCTGCTTTATTGTTGCCAACAATGCCGTCACCGTTCCATTAAATACGGCCTCATCTGTTGAATGACCCAAACTTTGGGAATAGACGCAATGGTTACCACTTAGCCGAATAGCCGTGTTCGACTCGAGGCTGCTGCGCATTAGTTTTAAACCGGGGATAATATAGCCGCCCAAATGCAACCCCTGCGCGTCCAACACATCGATAGTGAACGCGGTGCCACTATCTATAATCATGCACGCCCCGTCCGCCCTGCGATAAGCGGCCAACATCGCTAGCCATCTATCTATACCGAGCCTGCTGACATCCGCATACTGATTGGTCACTCCTCCGCAGCTTTGGGTTACCGCCGCCTGCACTAGCTCTACCTTGTGCTTTACGCGGACCCAGTCTTCTAGCTTCTTATTTATGCCACCACCGCGCACACTGCACATACGCGCCATCGATATTACAACCTCTAGCTCTGGAGCTCGCTGCAATTCATCAAACCCGGACACATGCCCTACGCCAACCACAGCCAGATCGTCCGCTGCTAGCAGTCGCCATTTGATACGTGAATTACCTACATCAAGCTCTAATATCATGCGCTGATTAATACTCACTCTGAAAGCGGGTACAACGACGGAAATACTTCCCCGCCATTGATCAATTGTATGCCCTTCGGCGTTTGCAGTAGTAATGAACCATCTGAGTCTACTCCTAGGGATTTACCGATGAGACGACTTATACCATTTTGAATTTCGATGTCATTCATTCTGTAACAATCCAAGCCATTCCAGCGCTCTTCGAAAGACGAGAATCCGCTGCCTTCGTATTTCTCCAGATTTCGGCACAGCTGATTCAAAAGCGCCGCGAGCAGAATCACACGACTAGGCGGCTCATTCATAATGCTATCCAAGTCGGTTACAGGCCGATCGATGCTATCTAGCAAATCTGCTGACAGCTCGATATTCACTCCAATGCCGAAGACAACAAAACGTGAATTCTCTTTGTGCTGCAATTCCAAAAGGATGCCGGCTAGCTTCTTCTTCTCAAAAAGCACGTCGTTCGGCCATTTCAGTTGCAGGCCTTGTGCGCCTAATTGATACAGGGCTTCGACTACGCTGATAGCGGTGACAAGAGATAGAGCCTGCAGCGCATTGGCCTCCATCGAGAAGCGACGAGTCAGCGATAAATAGATACCTGCATTCTTTGGGCTCAACCACTGACGGCCCCGGCGGCCCCTTCCCGCTGTTTGCGAACTCGCAACAACTACTCGATTCTCAATATTGCCAGATTGAATCTGCCGCAGCGATTCAGAATTTGTAGAATCAATCTCATCAAAAATCTGAACCTTGCCTATAGATTTCTCAGACTCAAGAGTTAGCAAGTTTCGAAGTATTTGTTCGTCCATAGGTTTAGTAGTAACTCAGGTCATTAGTAGTAGTCCTTTTAAAAAGGAAGCCTACAGTCGAACTGCCAAATAGTTAGCAAACTAAGGCTTCCTAATGAAAAAAGGAGCGTGGATATTGCTTTGAACAGCATCCGATCGCTCCTTCTTTCAATGAGAACTAGCTACTGAATAAAATTCAGCGTTACAACTCTCCCGTTTTTGCCGCGTCCGCCGATTCAACAGCAATCTCGCCACTTCTGATCTTCGAAATTACGCCCAGCGCTTCCAGCATAACCATGATGCTAGTGATCATCACCAATACCTCGATTACAACTAATGCCCATTGCGCTTTCTGATAATGATCTACGATGTACCAGCAAGAAGCCCAGAAGGCCATTGCGAAGATAAAGATCATAGGCGCTAAAACGTACTTAGGCGAGCGACCCAATCTCATCAGGTAGACTGCGATCAGCAGCAAGGTCATTGAGGCCAGAATTTGGTTAGTACCGCCAAACACAGGCCAGATCAGAGCGCCACCGTCTCCGGGGTAACCACCCGCGGACACACCGAAGGCCAGCATCAGACAGGCTGCTATCGCTACCAGAGTAGAGATGATGTTGTTCTTCAACGGAGCGATGTTATAGATGCTGCCCCACTCCTGAATTATGTAGCGCTGCAGGCGTAAGCCCGCATCCATAGTAGTACCAGCAAAGAGCACAACCATTACCGCTAGCATGGTTTGTGCGAAGGCAATGGGGATACCCCAGCCTGTTGAAATCAAAATCGCACCGCCGTCGATAAAGCCCTTCTGCCCAGGGCCATCATAAAACCCGGAATAAAGCGCACCCCAATCCGCGGAATTTGCAGCATACAAAGATCCAGTTACAGCAACGATGGTTATCAATGCCAGCGAACCTTCACCCAGCGCACCAAGATAACCAACAAAGCGCGCGTCCTTCTCATTGCTCAGCTGCTTAGAACTGGTTCCAGAAGCTACGATACCGTGGAATCCAGACAAGGCACCACAAGCTATTGTGACGAATAGAATGGGCCATATAGGCGGCGTATCTGCGCCTAGATTCGGATTGAACGCTGGTGCAGAAACATTTGGTAACGCGATAAATACCGCACTGTAGAGAATAAACAAACCTAGGACTAACTGCGCACCATTGATGTAGTCACGTGGTTGCAACAACAGCCATACCGGCAGCATCGAAGCAATACCTGCATAGACAAACAACAGGATAATCCAGGTGCCATTGGCACCCAGACCCAAAACATCACCTGGTAATTCCAAAGGCATCACACTACCGACGTAGATCGTGAAGTAGAGAATCGCAACACCAATTACAGATATCAGCAGTAGGTTGTAGTTTTTACGAATCAGTATTCCGATGCATATAGCTACTGGAATTGCAGCCCAGGCGGGGAATACCGATGACGGGAAGATAACCATGTCTGTCGCAATGATGGTCGCGAACATCGCGTTAACCAACACCAGCAACAGAAAAATGATAACCATAAATAAGGCAGACGCACGCTTACCAATGACATCTGAGGAAAGGGCACCGATTGACTTCGCGCCGTGGCGGTTACTTGCCCATAAGGCTCCCATGTCGTGAACACCGGCGAAGAATATGCTGCCGAATGTCACCCACAATAAAGCCGGAACCCAACCCCAATATACCGCGATCGCAGGACCTACAATCGGTGCCGCACCAGCTACAGCCGTGAAGTGAGCGCCCCACAGCACATACCTGTTAGTAGGGACATAGTCGATGCCATCGTTGATTCGATGCGCAGGAGTCACATAGTCAGGGTCTAACTGATAGATTTTCTGTGCGATGAATTTGGAATACACAAACCAGCCAAAAGAAAAACCAACTAGACCGAAAATGACGATGAAGATCGAGGACATAAAGCGCTCTCCGGGATTATTATTATGAAATCTAAGTTTGGCATCATAGCAAGTTAGGGGACAGCGATACAACGGAAAGTCTTGTAATTACTGGCTTTGTTAGAGGGCTCACAGCTGGTGCTAGCACTCAAATCCTGGCCCCTTTGCAGTGTAAGCTCATCAATTAATCAGACGGGCCAGTACCACTTATCATTGAGCAAAAAAAACCCGGCCATCTGCATGACCGGGTTTTCCTAGCTAAGCCAACGCTTAGTTAGATGGTGCTGCTGCATGGTATGTCCAATAACCGATAAACATCTCATCCCAGCTTTGCAATCCAAAAACAAGCTCCTGAGAAGGGTCAGGATTAGCTGGATTGAACTCAGAATTATCAAAAGCACCGGTAACGTGCACTTTAGTGCCCGCCTTAATCTGGACTGGCTCTTCCAATTCATAAGTCGGCTGCCATGCGTAGCTGTAGTTTGGAACGCTAAGCAGATCAGTCATTGTGCCGTCTTCATTTTCCATGGCAAACTTCATGTCCTTACCACGGAAGTGCATATGGGCACGTAGGCCTGTTACTACTACGTCCTCATCGAACGTATATTGAGCTGCTGACTCATAATCCTGATCATAAGCAGGTATCTTAAACTGTGACGCTACCGAACGAGTGAAATTCTCGTACTTGGGTGGCTCGTCGTACATATACAGACCAATAAGTGTTTCATCCGTTGTCGCTTTACCGTTAGTTGTAAAGTGAAACTGCATGGACAATTTATGATCCTTCGGAATGTACACGCCCGTCTCATCACGGAATGTCATCGCGTCGACCTTTCCGGGGGCATAACCCTCGAGGAAGCGGCGTGCAATCGACGTTGTGTTACCTTCTCCGCCGTCAAAATTCTCGGCAGGCGCAGTAACGTAAGTGAGAAGGTGATGAAGAACTGACTCGTCACCGGGAATAAATTGAACCGCTTTAACCCACTTGTCTTCGTCGAAAGGAAGCTCAACGTCCACATCGATGTAGTCGAGAACACCAGTGGCAGGGATTTCCATCTTCGGCGCCTTAATGATGAAGTCAGGCTCACCTAGGCTCCACTCTTTCCAGTTAGGCAGATCGATCTGTGTTAATGGGTCAATAGCAGATTCACCGCGAGGCGCTCCAGCATCGATCCAGTGAACTAGAGTCTGCAAGTCCCCATCTGTCATATAACGTGCATTGTTGAAATGACCAATGTTTGGGTCAACCTGTGTAGGTGGCATGCGCTTAGTAATCAGCGTTTCGCGAATCATCGGTGACCAGCCCTGCAGCATCAAATGGCTGTCCATCGCGAAGGGACCAATTCCACCCTCGCGGTGGCAAGTTGCACATTGCTCAGCAATAATTGGTGCAACTTCTGTTGCATAGTCTGGTGTAGCGCTTGCGTGAGTTTCTCTAGCCGGAAATTCGAGGTCGCAACCCACAGCATCAATAATCCTTGTACTGACTATTGTGCCAGCCAATTCGCCAGACAATGTAGCTGGCGCACTCGCTACCGGGCCACGGTAGAGAATAGTAAGGCGCTCTGGGTCAAGGATAACGATCTCGCCAGCCTTCGTAAGAGACAGAGTTTCAGAGACAATCTGTCCGTCGTCAAGAAGCATAGGTAAATCCGAACCCAGTGCCGCTTTGACGGATCGAATCACCTCAATATTTGCTTCTGCCGACGAGTTGATCAACGCAAAGGCGATGCCCTGATCGTTCCATTCTGACGCCATAGCCTCTAGGCTG
>CALKDE010000299.1 GCA_938082955.1 uncultured Pseudomonadales bacterium | reverse complement strand
CTGCGCTTCACCTATTATGCCATGCTCACAATATTCAGAAAAATATGCGATGCCGTGGCTTTTGCTCACTCATTGGGAATTTTGCACCGTGACATTAAACCCGACAACATCATGGTAGGTGGGTTCGGTGAAGTCTTGCTGATGGATTGGGGCATCGCTAAATTAATTGACGACAAAGAAATCGAGCCGCCTGAAAACTTAGGCGCCGTGTTCACCAACGTCGCGAACTCAGAAGCCACATTGAGTGGGGTGGTGAAAGGCTCGCCAGCTTTCATGTCACCGGAGCAGGCTAAAGGCCTTGGGGATAAGATTAATGAGCGCAGCGATGTCTTCTTGCTCGGCTCGACACTTTACAATATTGCTACCCTGCATGCCCCGTACACCGGTAGCGACATCCAGGAGACCATAACGAACGCACAGCAGGGAAATCTTATTAGCTCCGCCTTGCGCGCCCCCGGCAGGAACATTCCTCGAGAACTCATCCGAATTATAGAAAAGGCAATGGCCTTTAATCCCGATGAACGTTACGCAAACGTTGATTTATTAATATTGGATATCGATGCTCTGCTGGAGGGAAACACCACAACTACTACCAAGGTTTTTGAGGCCGGAGAAGTTATTATTCACGAGGGAGACATAGGCGAAGAGGCCTACGTAATATCCTCGGGAAAGGTCGAGGTATTCAAAACGACTAGCAGCGGTAACGTACGTCTATTGACACTGGATAGCGGCCAAGTAATTGGAGAAATGGCACTTATCTCGAAGAGTGTACGCTCCGCGTCAATTCGCGCACTAGTTAAAACTGAGCTAGTTATGATTACCAAGGAAGTCATGGAGCAAGGCCTAAGCCAATTGCCCCCTTGGCTGAAGACAGCAGTGAACTGTCTCACGGAGCGCCTCGTTCGCGCGAATGAGCAGGTGCATCCTTTGATCAGTGGAGATTGCATGTATCACGTACTGCGCCAGATACAATACAGCTACCTATCACTCTGCACAGAGGACGACTCAGGGACAAAGAGCAAGGGCATGTCTGCCAATACAAAGGCACTGATTAGCGATGTCGCTTGCAGTCTCTGTCTTCCCGAAAACTTAATAGAACTCATCGTCTCCGGACTGCTCATGCAGGGCCTAATTCGGCCAATTGCGAAAGAAGAGTTAAGCGTAGCTAATAGGGAACTGCTTGAACTGCTCGTTCAGCAGGCAGCGAAAGAACAGTCGATCCAAACTGTGACGAATAGACCCAGCAGCAAAATGCCAGGGGAGCATTCAATCAAACAGATAATCGGTAGCGACAACGAACTAGATGTAAATGAGAAGCTTCAAGAAATTCTCGGCACACTACGCGGCCGGTTAGGCTCTTCATAGCGACACTCTACGAGACACTCTAAAGAGAAGTAATTGCCAAAGAGGACGAATTGTATAGCCATCCCCACTTCTAGCTGGCACTTCAAATTGCTAATAGCAGGTCTGGTTGCGAAATTTCGCTGGGCAAGGCGCAACTCTGAGGATACTCAACTCCCACTAGATAGAGGCCGTCCGGCAGAGCTGTAGGAGCTGCCCGCGCCCTATCTTGCAGCGACAGCAACTGGGCTATCCACGCTGGCCCTTTATCGCCCCTGCCTACTTGCAGCAAGGATCCCATCATATTGCGCACCATGTGCTGTAGGAATGCATTCGCCTTAACATCGAAGATGAGAAAGCCGCCACGACGATAGACATTCGCATGCATAACATTGCGCATCGCCGTCTTCGACTGACAGCTGGCAGCGCGAAAGGAGGTAAAATCCTGCTCACCGAGAAAATGTTGTGCCGCCGCATGCATCGACACTTCATCCAACTCTCTTCGAGTGTAGCTCGCTCTGCCATGTAACATTGCAGATTGCGTTTCGCGCTGGTACATCAGGTACAGATAGCGTCTGGATAACGCACTAAAACGCGCATGGAAATCGTCTTCCTGCGTCCGTGACCACACTACCCGAATAGTCCTTGGTAGCATGCTGTTTACACCCTGCGTCCAAGCTTTAGCCCCTCTGTCAATTTCAGTGTCAAAGTGAACTACTTGGCAAGTAGCATGAACACCTGCATCTGTCCTGCCGGCACAACTCACGACTATGTTTCTATCCGCAACTTTACTAAGCGCGGTTTCAATATATTCCTGGACGGTTTCTTGCTGCGGGAATTTTTGTTTCTGCCAGCCGGAATACGGTGAACCATCGTATTCGATGCCTAGCGCTATGCGGTGGTTATTAGGGTTGGCTTGTTCGGGAGCTGACACTGATCAGATCGACGCAGGTTTACGAAAGCAAGTACTAAACAACTAGTCTGACTCGCGAACAAGTGACCCAAGTAACTTGCTGGCTTCTTCTGCCTGCTCGTCGGAGCCTTCTTTAATGACTTCCTGCAAGATTTCCTTAGCTCCCTCCATATCTCCCATCTTCTGGTAAGCATAGGCGAGTTCTAACTTAGTCGCTGTTTCGTCATCAACCGACAGCATACTGGCTTCCTCTCCATCATCGAAAGCCTCTACCTCAACGTCGTCATCGGATAAAAAACCTAAATCGTCATCATCTGCGTCCGCCTGGCTGGTTGCTGCCTCTTCTTTGACCGACTCAATGTCGATCTCATCTAGATCAAAGTCGAAGTCTTTTACATCGTCTTCGATAACAGAGGTCACGTCGTCATCTGGCTTCTTCAGTGCAGTATCACCAGCAGTACCGTCTAGATCTAGATCTAGGTCTAGGTCGAAGTCAAAGGGTTCAACCTCTTCGTTGCTCGCGGGTGCCGGTGCTTCAGCGCCGCCGTCTATCTTGTCCTTATCGAAGACGAATTCAACGACATCTAGATCTTCTTTATCCACAACACTGTCATCGGTCGCGTCAGTTACTTGGGGGATACTCGCCGCTACGTCCGCATCAGTGGTAACTTGTGCGACGGGATCTGCGTCGAACTCTGCTGTATCGCGATCTTTGGGATCTTTAACTTCCCTCTTTATCGCGCTCAAATCGTTATCTAAATCAAACTCGAATGTTTCAGTTTTTTCTACTGCCCCTTCATTGGCCTCACGTTCAATTGCACTGTTGTCGGCGGCACTGTTGTCGCTGGCACCATTATCGTCACCAAGGTCGAACATCAAATCTACTTCTTGAGATTCAGCAGGGACTTCTTTCGTTTTTTCTGTGTCGAGCGACCCATCTTTAGCCTGTCCTGCTTCAGACTCATTAGCGTTGTCCTCATAATCGAATGAGTCCAGATCAATCCCTAAGTCATCTAGAAAAGACTTAGCTTTAGGCTCAGAATTTACCCCCTGCTCTTCCTCTACCGCTTCTTCTTCACGTTGCTTTGCCTCTTCCTCGTCTGGCAAAACCTCAAGCTCAGAAATTTTCGCCCTAGCTTCTGCTGCGCTCCCCGCTTCATCGAATACGACACTGCTGTCTTCAGGCTCACCCTCTAAATCAGATGAATCGTAGTCCCTGAATTCTGTGACAGCCCGGTCTGTCTCTGAACTTTCTGTGTCAGCATTTCCAGCACCAACATCAAAATTCTGCTCAGCCATTTCCTCAATGTTGTCCTCATCTGCTTTCGCAGCACGATTTCTGCGCTGCAGCAGCACGACCAACACTAAGATGAGCAGAATAATACCGAAAAGTATGAATATGCTGTTGACGCTCACCTCATCAGCTAAGTTGGACGGCGAGTCTATCTGCAGAGCGGCTTCTGCCGCGGCGGCATCTTGGATCGCCTGCTGCTCTGCTCTTAATTGCGCATCAGCGGCGACAGCATTAAGCGACTCTTGCAATTGCGCTAATTGCATATCTTGCAGCCGAATAATTTCTTGTGCGGCCGCGATCTGCACCTCGAGATCAGCCATGCGGGAATCTAATTCTTCGCGTTCTACTCTTGCGCGATCGGCTTCTTCCTGACGCTGCGCCAACTGTGCTTCTAATTCAGCAATACGTTGATCGAGCCCTTCGTTCTCGGCATCTCCTAATCCTGTGGCGCCACTCCTTGCATCGTCTACACTCACTACGCTCAGCTGACCTTGTGGCTGATCATCTTGATCTAGCATGACATCTGACGGTGCTGCCAGTGGCTGAACATCAGCATCAGCAAAATCTTGATTCTGACGCCTTACTTCATCGACCGCATCGCGAGGGTCAATCGACTGTATTTCTGCTAAAGTCGGAACACGCAATACCTCTCCACTGCGCAGTTTATTGATGTTGCCATCAGCGAAGGCATCCGGGTTCAGACCCAGCAGCGCCAGCATGGTTTGCTGCATGGACACCACGGTGTTTGGTCTAACTTGCTGGGCAATGTCGGAAAGCGTGTCGTTGCTATCGGTCACGATAGTTTCTTGCTCGACAACTTCAGTCTCAGGATCTTCTGGCTCTGCGGCTGCTTCGATGGCCTCTGGCTCGGCCTGAGGCTGGGCAGATATAATTTCAGGCTCTGGACTTATAGCCGAATTAGTTGAAATCGGCGTAGCCACAACAGGTGCCGTCGCCGGCTCGACGTCTGCCGCTTGAGCGCTAGTAGGCGGTCGCAGAATTGGGCTAATTGGCTGCCTAATTTCAGCACTGGATTGCTGGTCGTCGAACACAGGAAGATCCAATAGGATAGTGTGTTCACTAAGCAGTCGACCATTAGGCCAGCGTGTATCTAGGATAAAGCTTAGATACGGCTCGCGGACGATTTGCGAAGAGGTGAGAATTACTACGTTGTCCTGCCCTGCCGACTCAACGCTGAAACGGATATTAGAAAGGAAATCATCGCGCT
>CALKDE010000298.1 GCA_938082955.1 uncultured Pseudomonadales bacterium | reverse complement strand
AACCCTTTACTGTATTTTTTTTCCTTTAGATATTCAGCGACAGTTGTTTTTGTATCGTTAATTCTAAGGACTTTTGGTGCAGTCTTATAGAACCGAACAATATCGAAGATCATGTGATAGAAACTGAAGCTAAATAAATTACCGCGCTGACAGAAAAGCTTGTTAGGATTGGTCGCGTTATAGACCACATTGGACCGCCGGTTATACGCTGAAAAGCTCATATTGGTAGCTTGCGATTCAACACCAATTGAATCTAACATCGCACAGAAATTCGGATAGAATTCTCGGCAAAAAATAATAAAGCCGCTATCAATATTTACTGTCTGATTGTTTACTATCAACTGATGTGTGTCGGTGTGGCCGCCGACATAATTTTCTTTCTCGAAGAGCGTAACTTGGTATTCGTCATGCAGGTGATATGCGGCACTTAGACCCGATATACCTGCCCCAATTATAGCTATACGTTTTTTAATCGCCATACTGGCTCAAAATCGCTCTTTATAATGCTGAACTTCACAGTGCGATCCTCTATTTATTCTAAATTACTAAGATTTAGATTTAAATAGAAAATTTCTCTAAAACAACTAATAAGTCAGCTATCCCTGTGTCTTGCTGATGAGAAAAGCGAGACGAACAGCGCGAGCATAAGTAGACGTTACTAGGTCATAATTACGCCCTTTTTAAGATAAAAGATCACTTTGCTTCGAGTGTTTGATATTGCCTGCGTTTTAAGATGCTTTAGAATCTTCTCAATGGCCGACAGGTTTTCCACACAGGCAATGTTCTTGACTAGGCCTTGGCATTTCTCACAGACTTCGATACCGATGTTGAACACACGTTTCAACCTTTGCATCCAGGTCATAGATGCATGTCGCTGTACGGGCGTTTTCTCATCTCAGGCTTGTGGCTTTTGCTGTTTTCGTCCCCTGCCTCGTTTGGCTGGTGTGACGTGAATTCGGTGTGTGCTGTTGGGGGCAAAAACACTGTGTAAGCAAGTCAGATTAACTCTGGACTTGGGCACCAAGGTTGCCAACCTAGCAATGAAAACCATCGGTTCAAATATCACATGGGTAGTACCAATACTGTAAGGCGTCTTGAGTTCATAGCGCACCCTGACAAATCCGTGCTCCAGGTGGCCACACTTCAGGTAATCAGTGAACTGCTGCTGCACATACTTGAGCAGGAACCTATCTTCCGCAGCAAGCTGGGCTAGAATCCGCGGGCAATGTTGTTTTACAATCTGATAGAGTAGCGTTTGTTCTCGACGGTGGCGCATACCCAAGCGCGACTTCGTGGCCGCTTAACCAAGCTGCACCTTGTAACATGCTGGAGTCCTTGCCAGTGCGTGTTGGTACAGTGTAGTTGGCTTAGACGCCAATAAGGCAATTTTGAGTTGGCTGGCAGTATGCACTATTCCGTCTCAGGGGCGATTAACTTAATAAGCCGGCGATGGCACCGGTCATGCAAGTAGCGAGTGTTCCCGAGATCAATGATTTCGGAGCAAGTTCTACTATTTCTGTCGCTCGCTGCGGACACATGCCACTGAGCCCCGCAATCATGATACCCAAACTGCCAAAGTTGGCAAAACCACAAAGCGCGTAAGTCATAATTACCGTCGACTTTTCGGAGAGACTGCCAGCTGGTAATTCGGCCAGTGCCAGAAATGCCAACAGCTCATTCAGCGCAGTCTTTGTCCCCATAAGAGAACCTGAAATCTGCGCCTCGGACCAGGGTATGCCCATAAGCCAGGTGAGCGGTGCGAACACATAACCAAACAACCGTTGCAGAGTAAGCGGGTCGTCCCCAGGAAACGGAATTAGCGAGAAAAGACTATTTAACAAAGCCACCAGAGCAACCAACACCAATAACATTGCACCCACACTCACCATTAGACGCACGCCATCGTAGGTGCCCTTGGTGATCGCATCCATCAAGCTCTTGTACTCGACACTTAGCTGTATTTCTTCGCTGGTCGCTGCACTTGATTGCGGCACCATGATCAGCGCGATCATAATTGCAGCCGGCGCACTGATAACCGAAGCCGTGATGATATGGCCCAGCGGATCATTCAAGGTTCCCTGTAGGATTATCGAGTAGAACACCATGACCGAACCTGCGATGGTGGCCATGCCGCAAGACATTACAACGAAGAGTTCACTGCGCGTTAGCACGGCTATATAGGGACGAATTAGTGCGGGGGACTCAACCATGCCAATGAAAATGTTCGCGGCACTACTAAACCCAACCGCTCCACTCACATTCAAACTCCTTCGTAGAACAAAGGAGAAGCCCTTGATGATGATTGGCAAGACGCGATAGTGCCAGAGGATTGCCGAGAGGACGGTGAACATTAGCATCAGCGGCAGAATTCGAAAGGCCAATATCATTGTGGCGCCAGGCTCGCTGATGGAAAACGGATAGTCTACATTGAGCGGGTCGCCACCAAGATAGCCAAAGATAAACAGCGTGCCGCTCTCGGTTGCATTCACTACAGCATTGACGCCTCTATTGATTAGACCCAGCATTTGTTGCAGAAAATTGAGATTAAATACAGCGAAGGCAAAGAGGAATTGCAGGCCCAAGCCGGCTGCCAGAAGACGCCACCCCGGCACAGTGCGCTGCTCGCTAAGAACAACAGCAATAGCAACGAAAACGACGATGCCGAACAAGGCTTGTACAACTACTAGTAGATCCATGGACGACTAGACTCTTTTGTTCTCCGCCCTAGGGCAGTGTAAGGGGTTTTTTTGTAGAACTGTCTTGCTCAAGCAGCCAATCAACTAAAGGCTGCCGATAGTGTATCTCAGTATCGAAACCAGCCGAATCGAATTTCGCAATGCCATCATATCCCGCGCCCCCCTCGTACATGAAACTGTTTATCAATACGCGGTACGTCTGACCCGCGTCGATTAGCCGTCCCGTCTTAGCGAGCAGCCAATCATTCTCGGTGCGAATGAGGCCTGTAACAAATGGGCTCTGCCCTGCCGCAAGCACCTGCAAGACTTCCGCACCACCTAACTCCACGGCGTAGATTGTGTTTTCGAAGGGCAGCAATCCAACTACGTCGGCAAGAGTCACCTCTCCTTGCGGGAACGGCGCACGTAAAGCAAGTCGGTTATTTATAGCAATATCAGCTGCGCTATCGATCTGTAGCCAACTCTCGACCACAGCGCGTTGCAATCGATCATCGTTTGCCAGGTACTCTCGCGAGCTGAAACCCAACAGCGCGCTCAACTCCAGCTCGGTTGCTGCGCGCCATTTTGCAACAAGCCGCGCTACCTCGTCATCACCGCTGCCGGCCTCATTTTTCTCAGTCGAGAAGCTGGAATTGATCAAACTATCCCGGCCAAGATCGTATTCAAAATGCGCTCGCGCATAACTGCGAAAGTGACCATTACTTTCAAGAAGAATGGTCTCGCCCATTTTTTCTGCAACAAGCTCATTGCAATGCCCGCCTCCCATGAGGCTAATATCCAGATCAGCCACAGCCGCAGCTAAAGGGCGTAACGCTGCCATACAGACATGAGCCACGACGAAGATGAGGTCCGGATCCTCCGCCTCCAGTTGCTCCACGGTTTCGCGCAGTACACTCTCATAATCTAGAAAAGACAGGTCAACAATGTTAATAGGGTTTGTAGTGCTTGGTGTGTCAGTTGTAGACAGCCCGATAATTCCGATGGTCAGATCATTCACCACGGTTGTGGTAAAGGCCAAAATGCCTAATTCAAAGGGCAGAGATTCGCTAGCCTCCCATTGAATATTGGCCGCCAGATAAGGAAAGTTAGCTTGGCGGATACGCTGTTCCAAGTTATCCAGGCCGAAATCGAATTCATGATTACCGATGGCGCTAGCGTCATAGCCCATGGTATTCATCACCTCCACCATGCCCTCGCCTTCGAACCAAGTTGAGATGGCCGGTCCTGTCCAATGATCGCCTCCACTGAGCAACAAAAAGGGCCCACCTTTGCTATAGCCCTCCTTCTCACGCCACAGGCCTAGCAGATCTGCCGCTCCGCGGCCGGACTCACGCCCTTCCATCCAGCCATGCTCGTCGTTGCTATACAGCACGGTCAACTCGCGAACATCCGCACTAGCACTCAACTCTAACGTCGAGGAACCAGGCGATGCACTGCAAGCTAGCAGCACAGGGAGGACGAGTAATAGCAGAAGGAATAAGCGCATTGAGCCGAGTCTATCACAG
>CALKDE010000297.1 GCA_938082955.1 uncultured Pseudomonadales bacterium | reverse complement strand
GGAAAATATTTTCAGCGCCGATGTTTCCAACGAATCGATGCGCTGTACAGCTCTTGGAGAATTCAAGGACGGTACGCGTGTAAACCTAGAGAAGGCCATGCTAGCTAGCGGGCGCCTCGGCGGCCACATCGTTAGCGGTCATGTAGATGGTGTGGGCAGTTTGGTTGAATTATCCGAAGACGGCGCCAGTGTGCGTTTGGTGTATGAGGCTCCAAAAGAGATAGCGAAGTATATCGCTGCCAAGGGTTCTGTCTGTATCGATGGCACTAGCTTGACGGTGAATGAAGTCAGTGGTCAAAAATTCAGTGTCAACGTTATTCCTCACACACAAGCAGAAACGATAATCGGCGACTACAAAGTGGAACAGAACGTTAACCTGGAAGTTGACCTTATAGCTCGTTACCTCGAGAGGCTTTTGCAGGGAACTGATTCTAAGACAGAAGGATTGAATAAAGATTTTTTGGCAAAGCATGGCTTTGGTTAAATAGGCGCTAGATTTAAGAGTGTTTTTTGAAAAAGTTTAAAAAGAGTTTGAAGAAATTATGAAGTTGAATTCGATAGAAGAGATCATCGACGACATTCGCCAGGGAAAGATGGTGATATTGATGGACGACGAAGATAGAGAGAACGAAGGTGATCTCATTATTGCTGCTGAGCGTGTTCGCACTGAAGATATTAACTTCATGGCGACTAATGCGCGAGGCTTGATCTGCCTTACTCTTACTCAAGAGCGCTGTAAGCATTTAAAGTTGCCTCTGATGGTGAACGAAAACAATACACCCTATAACACAAACTTTACCGTCTCTATCGAGGCGGCGACCGGGGTGACCACTGGAATCTCGGCAGGTGATAGAGCCCGCACTATTCAAGTAGCCGTCGGCCGTGACACTGTCGCCGAAGACATTGTGCAGCCAGGGCATATATTTCCTATCATGGCGCAGCCGGGTGGCGTACTGCGCAGAGCGGGTCATACCGAGGCAGGATGCGACCTTACCAGGCTGGCTGGGTATTCGCCCGCCGCCGCGATCGTTGAAATTATGAACGAAGATGGCTCGATGGCTAGGCGTCCAGATCTTGAGAAATTCGCAGAGAAACATGGCATTAAAATTGGCACTATCGTCGATCTTATTCATTATCGAATTGCAAACGAACATACTGTTACCAAAGTTTCTAGCAATAAAATGGAAACGAAGTACGGTGAGTTTGATGTGCATTCTTACAAGGACTCTATTAGTGGCAGTTTGCATCTCGCCTTTACGACAGGGGTAATAGACTCTAATGATCCTCTGCTGGTACGAGTCCATATACCAAATACGGTGCGTGACATCTGTGATGTCTATAATTTGAGTCGCACTAGCTGGTCGTTCAGCAATGCCTTGGAAAAAATCGCTGAACAAGGCAAGGGTGTGGCTGTGCTATTATCCGGTGAAGATTATGGTCAGGATCTCGATCAAAATATTGCTAGTGCCTTGAACGACGGCTCTGAGACCGCTTCGATTAATCGCAGCGGCAGTGATCTCACTATTGGAACTGGCTCGCAGATACTAAGGGATTTAGGCGTCGGCAAGATGCGTTTGTTGAGCTACCCGGCGAAATTTAATGCGATCTCAGGTTTTGATCTAGAAGTAGTTGAGTTTGTTGAATTCGAGAAATAAAATTGATCGTGGATGGAGCCGGTAGTAAGTAGAAGCGGCAAGAAATATTCACGCCCGTATGAGTCATGGAAAGAAAGTGGTAGGAAAAGGCTATGGGTATAAAGACATTAGAAGGTAACTATAACAACGCGCAAGCGAGATATGTGATTGCCGTGGCGCGATTTAATAGCTTTATCGTTGACCACCTGCTCGAAGGCGCGATAGATGTTCTGCGCAAGCACGGAGTCATGGATAAAGACATCACTGTCATTAAAGTGCCAGGCGCTTTTGAATTACCCTTGGCGGTAAAGAAGATCGCAAGCGGAGACGAATGCGATGCTGTTATCGCTTTGGGCGCTGTAATTCGTGGCGGTACTCCGCACTTCGAATACGTGGCCGGTGAATGTGTGAAAGGCTTGAGTCAGGTTAGTCTCGACACTAGCAAGCCGGTAGCCTTTGGGGTGCTCACCGTTGACAGTATTGAACAGGCGATAGAACGTGCTGGCACGAAAGCTGGCAACAAAGGCGCTGAGGCTGCAATTACTGCAATCGAAATGGTTAGCCTTCTAAGGCAGTTGGAGAAATAAGTGGCGCCAGTTAAGGCCGACGTAAGCAAGAATCCTTCAGCCCCCAAAAAGAAGCAGCAAGCTAAGAGTAAAATCCCATTAGCGCAGCGGCGCAAGGCCCGCACACTCATTGTGCAGGCTCTCTATCAGTGGCATATCAGTAAATCTGCGCCTTTGGATATCGAAGCGCAATTTCATGAACAAAACGGTGGAAAAATTGACTGGGAATATTTTTCGGAAGTCTTTTTAGAGATTCCCAAGCAACAAGAGATTCTGGATAAGCATATAGGCCCTGTGTTGGATCGCGAGTTGACATCGTTGGATCCGGTGGAAAGAGCACTGTTGTATCTTGGAACATTCGAATTGGCGAATCGCATAGATATTCCCTATCGTGTGGTTATCAATGAGTGTGTCGAGTTAGCCAAAACCTTCGGTGCGACTGACGGCCATAAATACATTAATGGTGTGTTGGATAAACTAGCTAAGACTCTTCGTCCCTTGGAATTGGCGGCTAAGTAGTCGACCCGGGGAAATGCACCTCAATGCGGAATTCAATCACTTAGCTTCAATCGCAGTATCGATTACCTAGTCACTAGCTGATTTCATTCAGAAACAATCGCTCTTCCATTCATGGCAATTGTCGATCAAGCCCCGGTACGTGAAGTCATGGACAAGCCAAGCAGCCAATCAGAATTTGAAATCATTCGTCGCTTTCTTGCGACACCCAATCTGTCTTTCCCGCGTGATGGGATCGAGTTAGGAATTGGCGATGATGCCG
>CALKDE010000296.1 GCA_938082955.1 uncultured Pseudomonadales bacterium | reverse complement strand
TTAATGCGCTCCATTTTTTTCACCTGTACTCAATAAGTGGGGTCGGTCTAAAAATACCTTAGTTTTAGTTATAACTAAAATACTTTCTACAATATAGAGAAACACCCACAATTTAATATTTTAAGATTATGAGGTGCGTATTCTGTGTGATGGATAAAAGAAGATGGCGGCTCGGGACAGAAGAACCCAAACAGGTTTAGGCTTGTTTGTGGTGTAATGATTCGACTGCCTACTCGATAATGCCCGAATTCCACATATCGATAACGACTTTCCATGATCCATCACTCTGTTTTTTCCAGGTGTGAAAATCTCGAACTATGTCCTTATCCGGCGTTCCAGTTTCTGTTGGAATAGTGATGTCACCAACGGCAAGCGTCCACCCCATATCACCAGCATCTGAGACTTCTGCGCGCACTAGTTCAAACTCGAGCTGTATGCCGGCTGTTTCAATGAACCCGAATCGATGATTGGCTAAGTCCTGTGGTCCGTCTACAAATTCAGCATTGGGTGGCACCATAAGAACGCTCTCATCGTACATGGACATGACGGTAGCAGCATCCTTGGCGCTTGCGGCAGAAGAGTAGGCGATAGCGGCTTGTTCGAGAGATCGCAGATCTTCAGTTGTATCAACAGAAGCGGGAGAACACCCTGCTAGCGGTACTGCTGCGAACAAGATTCGAATACAGTGAGTTATATATTTTTGATACATAAAATCTTCCTAGCATCGAATGCTAAATTGATGGAGTGAGCCAGAGTAGAACCTCAGAAACAGCGAGCCCTACAAAGGACCCGATCATGGAACCAATCAGAGCCATAACTATTGCTACAGGAACGAGTTCGCGGCCATAGGCGGCGCCGACTACTGCAGCGGAAGGAGCGCTCCCGATATTTGCTATGGAAGCAATGCCTGTGAGTAGCAGATTCATTCGCAATAGTCGTGCGGCGAGTAGGAGCAAGGCGCCATGAATTGTCAGAATCATAAACCCTGAAAGAATATACATGGGCGCCTGACTTATGGCTCCTAGACTTACTTCAGCACCTATAAGTGCCACTATCACATATAGCATCGTGCCAGATATTTCTTCACTTCCAGGCATTCTGCCAAGTGCGGTTGGAGCGGTGGCCATCCCGAGCCCTGAAGAAATAATTATTATCCAGATCATCGGACTCAGTAGGCCAATAGATGCAATGGCAGCACCCAAATGGTTGCTAAACGAAGCAACTAAAAGGGACAGACCCAGCATCATCATTAGAGAAGGTAAGTCTGGTTTCTGTTCTTTGGAATTTTCTTTCAGTGAACTTAGAACATTATCCAGCCCGCTGTCATCAGCTCGCAGGAATTTGTCGAACCTAGCCTTAAAGGGTTTCAAAGCAAGAATGACAACCAGCCAAAACGAATAACACAGTGCGCCCATGAGTAAAGTGTAAGTCATCGCTTCATCGGTGACGGAAAGCGCTTCCTTTACAGCGACGAAGTTTTGAGTGCCGCCTGTCCAGCCAGCAGACATGGTGGCAAAGGTAAGTGGTGTTTCATCACCAAGAAATCCATGCATGATCTGGTGAGTGATAATAAAGCCGAGCATGATGGATAAGGTAGATGCAAGACATAAGGCAATCAATCGCACGCCAAGTTTCTTAATCACAACCAAATTGAACTTCAATGACATTAGAAACAGCATCGCAGGAATGAGATTGTCTCTTAGAGTTTCCCGTGCTGCACGAACTTCATCTGTGAATTCCCACAGTCCAATCGTGTAGAGAGCCATCGATCCGAACATGATGAGCACTATAGAAGGAAACCAGCGAAAAAAAGCCACTTGATAGCGGTGTTCAATCCAAACTAGAACTCCACACAGGCCGAACATCGCCGCGATAAAATCAAAACCTTGAGTAATCATAGAGGTGAGCTATATAGCCTTGTTCTCAGGAGTATCTAACCGTTCGTCCACAATAGTATGTATGCGGATGCAATGGAACCGTTCTGATTTATCGGGTGTGCCCCTGGGGTGGGGGCTGGATATGGTCATTTTGAGGTTTTAGGGGTTGGGGTATGGTTTCGAGAAGCCGAAAAAGAGAGCGAGATTGTAGTGCTCGAACCGCAAAGCTAGTATTGTACTTTAAGAATTTGCAGAGGGTGAAAGCAGAAGTTAGTTTCCTTTTCCACCCTCACCGCTGAACTTGCTAGCGTTACTTCTATCCTGGCCCGAGTCCCACTATCTAAAAGTTACCTGTTACCTTGAAGCTAAGTTCCACGCCGGTGGTGGTGCACTGCCCCTCTATCTCTTCCAGAATATTGTCCGAGATACGTCCCACGAAACGGGTTCGCCGCCTGCAGCGTACATTGTTGCTGACATTTCCAATATCGAGACGGTGAGTCAGACCACGACTGTCTACGTATTCGGCAAAAAGATTGTAGCGCGGATCGCCAATCTCAAACTCAATGTCATCTACGTCATAGCGGAATAAGCCACCATCGACACGGTCGAAGTTCTGGAGTCCCCAGTTGAATCGCCACTCGGGAATATCGTGGCGCATGGTAAGTCTCCATTGCCCGCGTATATATGACTGAAAGCGACGTTCAACCTTAAGAAACGGATCGGTGACCTGAGAATCCTGCACTATGAATGAGGGTGAAACCAATAAGTTTGGCAAGCCGATCATGCCCATGCGAATACTCGCATTCAGATTCAGGCCATATTCCGTGCCATCACCGATGTTTCCGTTAGCAGATTGCAGGTTATCATCCGAGGGTGAAACGTCGATAC
>CALKDE010000295.1 GCA_938082955.1 uncultured Pseudomonadales bacterium | reverse complement strand
CCGGGCGCTTTGTTGCCGTCGCAAAGGATGTGGAAATCATCGCCCACCGCTTCTCGAACCAACTCCACGACGCGGATATCCTCCTCCATCGTCCTGAACCCCGAACGTAGTTTGATGGCGCGCCAGCCGTCCTCTTTGAGTCCAATGGCGATGTCGACACGGTCCTCCACAGTGCCGATGCCCCACATGGCCGCGTAGGGCAGGACTCGATCGCGCCCACCACCCCACAGCTTGTAAAGTGGTAAATCAGTTGCTTTGCCCAGCAGATCCCAAAGCGCGATCTCTACCGAGGCACCCCATCTGCGCTGCGGCCGGTATAGCGCCTTGGCATGTTGATTGATATCGAAAGGATCTTTGCCGACGAGCAGTTGTTTCACGGCCTCGATGTTCTGGGGAGGGATTCCCGGGCCGATGCCCACTAGACCATGATTCGTGTGCACTTCAGTCACGGTGAAATTGCCAATCTGAACGTGTAGCCCGCCACGGGGAGTATCGACGCGACGGGCAAGGATGCCCTTGTCTTCGACCAGCTTGATCCGGATTAAACGGACATCAGTGACCTTTAGGTTCGCCCCCTGCGCAGCCTGAGCAGCCTGTGGCAGCATCAATGGCATAGTCGCAAGGCCTGGTAACTTGGTTAAGAAATCTCGTCTGCGCATCGCAAAATCCTGTCTGTAGTCAAATGAGTATAATGACCATATGATTTTTATTGCTTTTTTTCAACTCCAACAGAAATTCCAGTATTGACAAGTTAACTGCCTAGATCGTGAAAAACGCCGACTCGGTCTTTCTATACTGCCGCTGCCTTTTCCCAAGACGCAAAGGCACTAGCGCGAAATACTGATATTTCTCAGCTGACACCAAGTGCCGACCAAGGTTGAATCGCTGGTAAACCCACACGGCATACTGAATGCTTTCAGGCGGGAACCGGTGACGCTTGTACATTTTCGATTGGGTCATATGCCGAACCCTGACAGTAATGGGGGCTAACTTGTCGGCACCATACAAACTACTGTATTTTCACTCGGGTCTTATTTGTTCACGGCACTTCTACTTCGGGAAAAGACTTTAGACGATGTTTGATCCAGAAAATCTCAAAAAGATCGCCAACATGAAAAGGCCCTTAGCTAAGCACAAAAACAGAACACTGATTGAATTACCAGAACCCTATTTGGTTTGGTTTGCCGGGCAGGGATTTCCACAAGGCCAAATTGGCGAGTTGCTACAACTAACTTATGAAATTAAAGTGAATGCACTAGAGAAATCGATTTACCCATTACAGGGGGAGTAGAAGATGACTCCAGACCAGATGTAGAATGTAGTGAACAGATTTATTTTATCGAGCGCTGACAGCGAAGAAAAAAATTGGATTCGAATATCCTGAAAAAAAATCTGTCCCCTTTTACTTCGAATCTAACTCAATTTAATCTGCCAAAAACGTTCTAACGCGCTGAACAAAACCCTCAAGCTGATCGTGATGCACCCAATGCCCGGCTTTCTCAAACGCTTCAACTTCGATAGGGCAGTTGAAGTGCTCAGTGCGTCCGTCGGCAACTGGATCTGACGCCCATGACTCCAAACCGCGTACGAGTAAAGTTGGGCATTTAATGTCGCCCCACAATTTCTTCAAGTCATTTCTAGGTAGGTCACTAAAAGCGAAGAAGCGCACATAGTTGTCGAATTTCCAACTAAAGGTGCCATCTTCATTTTGATTACTACCATGAACGGTCAGGTGCCGAGCTTGGGCTTCTGACAAGTGAGGGTTTTCATCCTGCATGCGCTGGAATGCATCTTCCAAAGTGGAATAACGCCGTGCTGAGCGTCCCGATGACTTACGCAGGTCTGTCATCCAATCGCGAATTCGTTCTCCTATGGATTTTTCCATAAGTTTTTCCTGCATGGATGGGGAGGGCCCCAGGCCTTCTATAGCAACTAGTTTTTTTACATTATCTGGGTATACAGAAGTGTATAACAAGGAAATAGAGCCACCTAGGGAATGGCCAATAATGGTTACTGGCCTCATATCCTTCTGATGTAATAACTGAGCGATATCGTAAACGTAATCCAACTGAGTGTAAGTGCCACCTTCCATCCATTGACTATCTCCGTGACCCCGCAAATCCGGCGCGATAATGTGGTATTCGTCGCGAAAATGTTCGGCAACCCAATCCCAATTTCGACAGTGGTCACGCCCACCGTGAATCAAGATCATGGGAGGTGCACCGGGATTGCCCCAGTCCACATAATTAAGGCGAAGGCGCTGCGAGAAATAGTTGTGCGAAGTAGGACCGGCAATGATTGAATTATCTGCTGGCATAGGAAAATTTACCTTATTAAAAAGCGGGTTGAAACGCATTCATGAAACTGACGCCCTTGAATGTTCACGATCCTCACAGACTGTCCATATCTGCCCGGCCTCAAGCAGAATGAGTATTGCTAAGGGATAGCGGGGCTAGGTCTTCCAGCACACATAGCAATAACTATCTGCGCGCCTAAGCCTAATTCCAACTATCGTGAGTCAGCACCAATTTTCCAAATTGATCCCCTGTGTGCATTTTATTATACGCCTGACGAATATCTTTTATGGAGGTGGGTCCATCTATCCGAGGCTGCATCTGCAACGTGTTAACCAGATCAAGCATATTGGCAAAGTCAGCGTTATTGCCCATGGTAGTTCCCTGAATAGTGATTTGCTTGAAAAACATTTTCCGCAGGTCAATGCTAGAAGGGAAACCACGAGTGGCGCCAAAGAAAGTCAATCTCCCCCCAGGCTTCAGACAATCAAGCAATGAGGCAAAGCCATCGCCGCCGGCGCTGTCTACAACCAGATCAATACCATCTGATTCGGTTAGCGCTTGTAATTGCTTGACCCAATCTTCACTGTGGTAATTAACACCTGCGATAGCTCCCTGTGCCACCGCGGCACTAATTTTCTCATCACTGCTAGAAGTGACATAAACCTTCGCTCCGCGCCCCACCGCCATCGCCAGCATTAGCGAAGACACTCCACCCCCAATTCCGCTTATAACAACCACCTGGCCCGATTCTAGTTTGCCCTGGGTGAACAAAGCTCGGTACCCTGTAATACCTGCAAGAGGCAGTGCTGCAGCTTGTTCAAAGCTCAAGAAATCTGGCTTCGCAAAGATATTTTCAGCGGGCACCCTAACGTACTCCGCCTGTGTGCCATCCTCTGGCAGGCCAAGGATACTGAATTCTTTACCTTGTACTCGGGGATTATCACCGAAACGTAAACTCGGATTAATGATTACCGCACTGCCAACCAAGCCTGCATCTACACGGCTACCGACCTTGTCGACAACACCGGCTCCATCCGAGCCAAGAATGATCGGCGGCTTAATGCCTGCATACAAACCCCGAACTATCCACAGATCACGATGATTGAGTGCACTGGCCATTACCTTAACCGTCACTTCATTTTCTCCCGGCTCTGGATACGGCATGTCGGTAGTCACCAGAGAATCGAACAAATCCATTCCTTCGGCATCCCTGTTTAGCTCTTGTAAGACTATGGCTTTCATATTACGGCTCCGTGATTCTTCGATTTGGTAAAAGGCAATAGGTTGATTGTGTTGCATATTACCGCTTGCCAATTGCGGGCGTCCACTAACGAAGATTAAATCTGAACTCAGTCTATGAAGAGCAAAGACACTGACAGGCTACTTACCCAAATCGAGAAAATCGCTATTTCCCGCCTCATTGCCACTACCTTTTCCCAAAATGCAAAGGGACGCCGTCGAAAATACCGATAGGTTTCAGCTGACACTAAGTGGCGCCCTAGATTGAATAAGTTGTACACCGCTATATGAGCACCCAAAACCGTTGTGCTTTCTCCACTGACTTAAACTTTCGCCTGCCCCGTTCGGCAATCAAGTCTTCGACGTCGCGGTGACTTAGGTGAAATCGATGGTATAGCAACACGGCATATTGGATTATTTCAGGCAGGAATCTGTGGCGCTTATTACAATTTTGGTTGAGTCATGAGCTGAATACTGGCAGATTGGAAGTTAACTTGTCAGTACCGGATGACATGTATCTTATTTCACGACGGCGCTTATAAGAATAGATTCAACCCAGAGAGAGTAGCCATGAAAACTATCACCCTTATTTTAACCTGCATGCTTGGCTGTT